>JAUYEQ010000528.1 GCA_030691295.1 Bacteroidota bacterium | reverse complement strand
TTTTCTCATTCGCCAAAGGTACATGAATAAATAAGAAACACTAATAAAGCTATTTCCCGGACAGTTAAAAGAAAAGTATTTTTATTAATTTATTGAAATTAAATCTATTATCAAATATAAAACCGTATCTTGCGGGACATTTATTTTATATTATTATTTTATTACAATTATCATGAGCAAAGGAACAGTAAAATTTTTCAACGATTCAAAAGGATTTGGATTTATTAAAGACAGTGCATCAGACAAAGAATATTTTGTACATGTATCTGGTTTAAACGACGAAGTTAGAGAAAACGACGAAGTAACGTTTGATCTTCAGGATGGAAAAAAAGGATTAAATGCAGTTAATGTAAAACTGGCTTAGTCTAATTTTATATAAGACATTCATTTACAGAAGGCCGTCTCAAACTTGTTTTGAGACGGCCTTCTATGTTTTATTGACTTGCTAATTACCGAAATACTGCTACCCCCGGTTTTCCAATTTCAAAATCCCGAAATCCAAAATCGTCCGTCGAGAATGAATTCATTTTAAATATATTTTGCCCTAAACCGGGAATATTCGGATAAAATGAAATGGATATTTGAAAGGAATTCATCACAAGATGCTCATTCTTTATTAAAACCCCAACTCCCAATTGCGAATAAACCTTGCTGTTTTTAAAGCCGAGCATATCGTCGCCAAGCATTCCAAAAGAATAGCTGATAAAAGGGCCAAACCTGAATCCTATAAAATCCCACGGAGCATATGACTGTGTCTGGATTGTAAATAAAAAGCGGCTGGTACCTGTCAGTTCACGGCTGCGAAACCCAATCAGGCCATATTCATCATTGAGCGTTAAACTATCCAATTCCAGACGGTTTATGCCAACGGTAAGATGCGGTTTCACAAAATGCCTGAACTTCCATTTGCCAATTTCAATTAATCCGGTAAAATAATTGACATCCAGTTTAACGACTCCCTGATCGGCATTTGAACCACGGAAAAAAGTTCCAAATTCGACATTCGAACTCAAATAACCCCAATCAAAATAATTGCCCATGGAAACACGTCCGCCCAAGTAAAACCGACCGGCATTGTCTTTTTCCTGAAAACCGGCAGTCAGGTTGTAAACCTTGCCAATTGGAACATCTTCGGTGATGCCATATTTGAAAATGTATTTATCCTGAACATATCTTCGGGTGGAAACGCCAATGCTTCCTAAATAGAAATTCTCGTCTGACAGAAAATGCTGCGGATCAATTATTTCATTTGGTTTTTCCAGAAAACGAACCCGTAAAAACCGCGCAGCAGCAATGAAATTTGTTGTCCGGCTGTATTCAGATTTGCTCTTGTAGAGTTGAATGGCACCGCCTGCCCAATAATCCTGAGCGTTAAATTTATATCGGTTTTGCCTGTAAATTGTATTTACGATTGTAGGTATCGAATCGTCACTGAATTGCTGAATGAAATTTACTCCTGCCGCCCATCTGGCGAAAGGCGAAAAAAACGGGCGGTCAATATTCAGGCTTTTACTGAAATAACGGTCGCCGTCAATTGCATAATCCAGCGTAGTACTAACGTAGGTGTTCCTGATGTTCGGAATCGAATAATTGGTGTGAAAGGCATAATTTCCCTTTGTATAGTTGCGGGTAATTTCGTTTTGAAATTCATGTCCCAATCCCAGAAAATTTTCATCGGTTAAACCAATGGAAGTGCGGGAAGTTGAAGTTGAAAAACTGGGAATAATGCTCCAGATATCCAGCGCACGGATGAAGACATCCACAGAGTCGGATCCTTTTGATACCGATTTTACGAAAAAGGAAACATCCCGGATATATTTCCGGCTTCTGACCAATCGTTCAGATTCTTTCACGAGCAGCGAATCGAACGGTTGGTTTTGATGGATCAGCAGCAGGTTTCGAATAGTGATTCCATGAGATTTGATATGCATCTTGTTTCCGGCTTTTGATAACAAATTGAGCGATGCCTTAATAGTATCGCCAATTGAACTGCCAAACGGATCGAGTGTTTCAATGTTTATTTTCCTGATTATTTTTCCTTCAAAAGCGCTGTATGGTTTTTGTATCAGTTTTTTATAGATTTTTTTTCCACCTTTTTTTTTATCCGGGACTGGTGCTATTGGCTTGAAAAATAACCGGTACATAAACCGGGTAAAATTGCTTCCTTCCGAATAGGTTTGAATATTTTCATAAAGTTTCGAGAAATCTTTCCTGGCAACAGTTTGTTGTGCAAATGCAAAATCACTTGTTAAAATTGAGACAAAAAGAAACATGAAAATTATTTTGAATCCCATTTGCATCTGCCATTTTTGAATGATTTTAAAGATCCGTTCTATTCGGGGAAATACTTCTATTTCGCCATCAGACTATTCCTGCTGTGCTGCTTTTCTCGCTTCAGCTTCCTTTGCTTTCCGTTCAGCTTCTCTTTTCTTTTTGTTGAAAAATCCTTTCAATAGGAAATTATGTTTTGCGGCCTCCATATTTTCATCCAATCCCTTTGAGCTTTTCTTCAGATTAAGAATGGTCTGATCTATGTTCCGGGCAATTGTTGTATCCTGAATCAACCTGCCAAGCGTTCCTTCTCCCTCATTTATTTTCAGCATAATTTCAGCTAGTTGTTCGGTAATAACTTCAGCATTAGCGGCGGTTATCTGTACACTTTCCATAATAGCGTCGGTTTCAACCGGTTCAACTGAAGCCAGCTCCTCT
>JAUYEQ010000526.1 GCA_030691295.1 Bacteroidota bacterium | reverse complement strand
TTCAAACCCGGCGACCTGATCGAAATCATTCCTGTTCATTCCTGCCTTGCCGCCAACCTGATGAAAGAGTACCTCACGACCGAGGACGAAATCATAAAAATGATGCCTTTCTACTAATTTTTGTGTTACCAAAAATCTCTCCTATTAAAAAGTATTGTCATCTTCCTGTTGATCGTAAATTCTGAAACATTACAGACAATTGGAAATAATTATTTTTTAAACATTTTATTTTCGGACTTGTTAGTATTTTGTTGTTCATACTAAACAGTAATTAATACAAACAATGATCAATTCGTTAAAATAATCTCTATGAAAACAAGAATCTTTGCACTCTTCATGTTCTCCTCACTTCTTTTTATGAACTCATGTACAGAAGAAGATGATGTGATACCACCAGTAGCAACAGCAACACCAGCAACACAGACGATCACTTCAGGCTCTGTCACTTCAATCACTTTAACAAGTACAATATCGGGAACAACTTATTCATGGACAGTTGTTCAATCGGGCGTATCGGGTGCAACTGCCGGAAGCGGCTCAAGTATTGCTCAAACCTTGACTTTAACTGGTGCAATCGCAGGTACAGCAACTTATGTGATTACACCAACAGGCAACGGAACCAAGGGTAGTCCGGTTTCTGTAATAATTACCGTAAATCCGGGGATAGTAATAGTTAACTATACCAGCAATATTAAGCCACTTCTGGTAAATTCTTGCACTCCATGCCATGTGGCAGGAGGTTCAAATCCCAAATGGGACAATTATGCAACTGCAAAAAGCAATATTAACGGAATACTTGACAGGGTTCAGCGTGAATCAAGCGCAGCAGGCTTTATGCCAGTTGGTGGTCCGAAATTGTCAGCAGCTAATATTGCACTCCTGAAAAAATGGGTTGATGACGGGTTACTGGAAAACTAAAAAATCAGTATATTTATAATCTGCAATATATTACACAAACAATTAAGTCAAGCTATGATGAAAAGACTACGATTTGCATGGATGATTTTAGGACTTTATTTTGCCCTATTCATGACAAACTCTTGTCAACACGAAGGGATTTCAGCCGATCAGCTGGAACCAATTTGCTTTACAGAACAGGTGCTGCCTATTTTTCAGAACAGTTGCGGTACAAGTGGATGCCATGATGCAAAAACGGCTGAAGAAGGATATGTTTTTACCGATTATGCCAGCATTATGAAGTCAATTACACCAGGGAATGCGGACAAGAGCAAAGCTTATGAAGCGATGACAAGTACTTTGGAAATCATGCCGCCCGACAATCCGCTACCTCAGGACAAACGGACTTTGATTCGGCTATGGATTGAACAGGGCGCCAAAGAAACCTGCGCTACAAACTAAAATCTAAAAACGGAGTCGATGAAACAGATTCAGAAAACAATACTAATCCTGTTTGTCTCATTCACAACAGGTTGTTATTACGATAATGAAGAAAAACTTTATCCGGTAATAACTACCGATTGCAATCTCACTGAGGTTACTTTTTCAGAAACAATAAAACCCATTCTTCAGGCTGCCTGTTTCACCTGTCATTCAAATTCGAATTATTTAAACTCAGGAGGGGGAATTAAACTGGAGAATTATGCAGATATTAAAACAATGGCTGGAAATGGTAAATTAATGGGGGCTGTAAAACATGAAAACGGGTTTATACCAATGCCACAGGGCGGAGGAAAACTAACTGCATGCGAAATCAACCAACTGCAGAAATGGATCGACAACGGAACATTAAACAACTAAAGTCCGGATTATGAATAAAATGCTTTCAATATTTTTTGGATTGATCTTTCTGGTAGCAGGAAATGGTTTCAGTCAGGATTTGGATGAGTTGATGAATGCTGAATTAAAGCCTACGGTTGATTTTACCACTGCGACTTTTAAATCGACCCGCATCATCAATGGACATTCCATCGAACAGATGAAAGAGAAGCAACTTGACTTCCGTATTTCTCACCGGTTCGGCACATTGAACAGCGGCACTTACGGACTATTCGGACTCGATGAGTCTCATATACATTTCAGTCTGGAATATGGAATTAAAGATTGGTTAATGCTCGGAGCCGGACGCTCAAGTCAAAATAAAACCTACGACGGATTCGCAAAAGTGCGCTTATTAAGACAATCTTCCGGAACGAAATTTATGCCTGTTCATGTATCTTATTTTACTTCGATTGAAATAATGACCCTGAAATTTCCTGAAAGGCCGGTTGGTACATCCAATTACTTTTCGTCCCGGCTTACCTATGTCAATCAGTTATTGATTGCCCGAAAATTTAACGAAAATCTTTCGGTTCAATTAACGCCGACGTTTATTCACCGCAACCTGGTCAGAACAGAGCTCGACCAAAACGACATTTATGCATTGGGAGTGGGCGGACGGTATAAATTAACCAAACGACTTTCGCTGAACGCTGAATACTATTACACTTACAATCCGAACAGCGAGTTTCTCGAACCCAGACCATACAACGCATTATCGGTTGGGGTCGATATTGAAACCGGCGGCCATGTTTTCCAAATTATGGTCACCAACTCTCAGGGAATGCGCGAAGGCTCATTCATTCCACAAACCACCGGAAGCTGGGCGGATGGAGACATTCATCTGGGATTCAACATTTCGAGGGTTTTTGCATTCAATAAAAAATAGTAAGCCATGCTTAAAAAATTATTTATCCTGATTTTTATTACTGCCTCGATTGGTGCATCCGGACAAGGTAAATTTATCGCTAAAAATGCTTACATCTCGTTTTACTCTTCCACCCCATTGGAAGACATACTTGGCGAAAGCAACGAAGCAGTGACCATTCTGAATGCAGAAACCGGTGAAATCGGATTTCAAGCACTCATGACAACTTTCCATTTCAAAAGGGCGCTAATGGAAGAGCATTTCAACGAAAACTACATGGAAAGTGCGAAATACCCGAAAGCGAGGTTCAACGGAAAAATTGAGGGCTTTACAAAAGACATGCTGAATGCTCCGATTGCCAACATTAAAGTTACCGGACTTTTAAACGTTCATGGAGTGGAAAAAACAATCACAGTTCCCGGGACACTCGGCATTGAAAATGGGAAACTGGTTGGAACGTCTAAATTCGAGGTTACTCCTGAAGATTACGGAATCGTTATTCCGGCAATCGTACGCGACAAGATAGGAAAGCAAATGGAAGTTACGGTGAAAGCCAACTACCTGCCATTCGGACAATAAAAAGTTCCAGGTTTCAAGTTCCAGGTCTGAAACTCCAATCTATATGCTTTCTATGAAATTCAACATTTTGCTGAATAGATCAAATGGAAACCCATCGCCTGAATTATTTAGGTAAAATACTCATCCAATGCATTATACTTTGCCGTCTGCTGAAGCAGACGGTTGAATCAGATAATTTTTACCGTCCGAAACAATTAAAAAAACAATGCGATTCTCTCTTTCGGACGGAATAGAATTAAACATCCAAATGAAAAACATCCAAAAATTTCGGGTAACATGAAAATCAAATACGCAATCATACTGGGTTTGCTGGCAATCTTAATTGGAGCAGGAATTGGCCTGAAAATGTTTTTCAAACCACATGCTGACATCAATAAATTAAAAACTGAATTTAAAGTTGATGCAAGCGGTTTAATCGGAGAATTCGAGCAGGACGAAAATACTGCAACCTTCAAATACAGCGAGAAAGTTCTTGAAATCAGCGGCAAACTGGTGGTGAAAAATAAGCTTTCAAACGGAACCGACCTTTTAATCCTTGAAGATGAAATGCAGGGAATCAGTTGCCAGCTCGACAGCAGTTGGTCGGCTGCCAATCAGGAAACCATTGAGGCCCTGGAAACAGGAAGTTCGATTACGGTAAAAGGAATTTGCAAGGGTTACCTGATGGAAATAAAAGTTAGTCCGGCAGTTGTTATCAGCAAATAAGATATAGGCCTTGACATCAGAATTTCAGAACAACTTCGTGCAAAGCTTTATCCTTTGCCGTTCGCCTTTAGGCAACGGTGGTATGTCGACAAACATTCCAGATAAGCCGTTAGCGGATACATTTCTTCGTCGTACCAAAGGGATGCAAAATACAATCCGATGGGAGCAGCAACCAGCCCATCGGATTCTGTTTTTTCAGCCAGCCAATTCATTCCTGAAGAACATTCCTCCTGAAATCCATTCCTGGCTAAAGCGGTTACCGCCAGCGAAGTTTCCTCAATGCTTCCTTTTATATCTTTCGCTCCGCCCCAACTTCCATCCCAATTCTGAACAGAGACCAAATAACCGCAACCGCGATCAATCATCAATTTCAGTATAATTGCGTATTCTTTTCCAAATTGCGTATTCAATGTTTCATTCAGGTAAGCTGTTACTCGGGCAGTTCCGTAAACCGGATTGGTATGATCGGCCGTATGCTGATTTCCAAACCAAAGCGGCAGCCAAAATCCGGTTTTGTCCTGATGCCTTTCCAGATAAATGATTGCTTTTACAAACGATTTTTTAATTCCTGAAATCTGCTTTTTACTAATTGAATCGACAAATATGTGAGCAGTTTTAGCCATTGCCAGTATAGCATGGCCGGTAAGATCCGAACAACTCTGATCGAACGGCAACTTGCCCCAGCCACGCGAAAACGTAGGAAATCCACCATCGTTATTTTGTAGCTGATTCAACCATTTCAACCCAGCCAAACCCGAATTCTGAATGAGTTCCGGATTCTCCTGATTCAAGGCAATCAAAGCAAGAATGGTTCCGGGCGTATCGTCCCCATCAGGCACAGAACCGGCATACGATGTCCAACCCCAGCCGCCCGGTTGAGTGCCGTTAAAAGGATGAATGGTTTTATTCTGAATAGCCAACAAATGTTTTGTAAGCTTTAGTTTATCATTCGAGTTAAAAACATCCGGTTGATTCTTTATCGATTTCACAGCCAATGTCGTCACCCAGGTCGAAAGATCAATGTCAATCGGCCAACTTCCGTCTTCGCGCTGGGTGCGTTTCAGAAAAGCCATCCCGTCGCGAACCACTTCCAGATCGCGATAACCCGATTCAATCAGGCACAAACACACGAAAGCCGTAAGCGGAATCGCCTCCAGATAACCGCCACTTTCGGGCTGAATATTCCGAAGCAATGTCAGTGATTTTTTGACCGAAGCTTCCCGAATCAAACGCATCAACGGATTTTTCTTTTTCTTAAACCTGAAAATAGCAATACCAACAGCCACCAATGCCGGAATGGCATAACTCACCACGCTAAGGTTTAACATGCTGTAAAACGAACGAGGCAAAAGCGAAAGTTCAAAAGGAAGTTGCGGAATGGAATCAAATGCCTCTTTGCCTGGAACGCCGCACAAAGCACACATCGTCAAGATAGGAACCGAAAAAGTGCGGTCAGTCTTGTAAAAATCGAGTATTGCTGGTATCAGTTGTTCCGAATTAACATCGATGTTTTGTGAGCGCAGGTAATCGCCAACTTTCAGGAGCAAATTTTCATTAGGGCCACAAACTTTCGCCGCGGCATAACAAAGCAAACTGGTGCTCACATTGCTTTGGCTTGTGGGCGAATCGCCAAAACCACCATCAGAATTAGTGTTGGTTTCCAGCCAGTTTAAGCCTGAAGAAATTTCAGAAACATTTGCAGTGGCATCGTAAAAATGCAACGCCGTAACAGCAACCGCCACGCCCAATGCGCTCGACGATAATCGGCCTTCCCAATATCCGGCAGCATTGCGCTTTTGAAGAAGAAGGGTGCTGAGTTCGGAATGTTGGCTTTTTGTATGCGAGTTCATGTTGATTTTTGTTTGAATATGCAGAATAATAAAGATAGATGATTCTTGTTGCAAATACATGCCCGTCAGCTAAAGCAGACGGCAAAGAATATCGCCAATTTGAATAACAAGCATCCTCATTCGAAGCAATATCCTTTGCCGTTCACTGAAGTGAACGGACAAGATGATATCAATCCGCCAACACTCCCAACGCCAGCAAACCATAAAAAGTATATTCCACGTCAGCAGTTGCATCGCCATCACCCGATAGAAAAGCGCCATCAGCAAAATTCGATTCGATAAAATCGAGGCTGTCAGGTTTCAGCAAACGCAAATCGCTTCCGGCAAATTCGAGCGCAAACAAGGCTACAGCAGTTGAAAGCATGTCGGCCATATCAAGGTGAGCAAAGGCTTTAAATCCGCCCGATCCACTGGCAAACGACAACAGCAATTCCGTTTCTTTCGATCCATCCTGATTCAACATCTTTTGCAGGAAAACTCTGGCGGCAACTTCAGAACAAGGAGAATGTTGATCAACTACTGTTTGTTTCAACATCTTTCCTGCACCAAATTTCAGCAATCGGGGGAAAGGGAAAACGGCATCCAATGTCAGGAACAACACAAAACTCCGGTACGACAGATTGATGGATTGGCGCTCTTTCCAGAATGATTTACCCAACGAAAAGATGGACCTGATCCGCGAAATCCGTCCAGTTTTCAATTCCTTCTGAAGCAATACCAAACAGCATTTTTCGATGAATCCAGGAACCAAGTTCACGTTCTTTTCCTTTATGAATTTTCGGAATTTGATTGTTGAGTGGTTTTCAAAGTCCCCCTTGGGGGGATTTAGGGGGCTTTCTGCCGCCCGGATCATCATCCCACCAAACAACGAATAATACAGATCCGATCTTCCACCACGATCCTGAAATCCACCATCTGCATTTTGCTGACTGACAAAGAATTCAAATACTTCTTCCCTCCCCTGCCCGTCAAGTGAGTTCAGTGCATTTCGAATAAAAGCAATCATTTGCCTGTACAAAGGGATATCTGAAGTGGCCGTATATTGATACATTTATTTCAAGAGAAATTAAACTTATTATCTTACCAAGATCACTCGCAATTTGTTGTTTCTCAGATAAGGTAATAAGGTTAATATCCAATGGGATCATTTTTCTACTAAGGTTTAAAATGCTTATTCAATCAAAACCTTATTCCCAATTTTCAACCTTAGTAGAAACACAATACCTTCTAATGCAACCTTATTACCTTATTTCACAGCCGAATACACCCCTTCATAAAAATCTATGTTCCTTATTTCTAAAGAAAACACTACCAAATTACGTATGTAAATTATGGTATAAGTGTGTGTGAATTTCAGAAAATCTTTCCCAACACCGTATATAAACTCAATTTCATTTTCAGGTTTTCAAGTTTATCGAGTTCACGGTAAGCTTTGTTTGTATATTCCTGAAGAAGTTGTACCGCTTTCCGGTCGGTTTCATTTTCCCGAATCAGTTCAGAAATTTGGAGCCGATTATTTTCAGCATAAAACAACTGAAGATTTGCCGATGAAGATTCGTCCATATCATTGGACAACATAGAAAGTAGCAATGGATAATCAGCTGGATGGGTATGTTCGTTGGCTTCCCTGAATTCATCCAGATCGTCTTTTATTTGGTAAGCCATTCCGAAGTAACCCGAAAAAGTTTTCAGGATAGCCAAATCACTTTCAGGGGCATGGGCAGCAACGGCTCCGAGCAACAAAGCTACCCGAATAGCTGAACCGGTTTTACGCTCAAAGATTTCGAGCTGCTGACCGAGCGAAAGAATTGTTTTGTGAGCACTTGCCAGTAAATCGGCACCTTGTCCCAACGACAAAGCCACATGTCCGCTGGCAACCAGTTGATAACAGGCAGCCATTGCCGATGAATCCAGAGGAAGTTTACCCAGTAATTCGTATCCTTTTCCAAGCAAAAAATCGCCTGTGTTGATGGCCACCGGAATACCATTTTGCTTGTGAATGGTTTCGGTATCGTAACGAAAATCGTCGTCGTCTTCGATGTCGTCGTGAATAAGCGAAGCTTTGTGGAAGCACTCTACCACAACGGAAAGAGAAGCCATCAATTGATCTGAAACAATTCCGGAGTAGGCCGAATAAGCCAAAGCGGTTAAAAGCGGTCGAATCCGTTGGCCTCCGGTAAGCATCGACTGAATAGCCAACTGACAAGTCTGGTCATTGGTAGAACCAAAAGTTTTAGAAAGAATTTCTTCAGAAAAGAATTGTTTTACTCTTTCTTTCAGTGCTGAAACAGACAAAGGCTTTAAATCTGTATTTTCTTTAAAATTGGTTAGTTCATCGTCGAGCCAGCGGTTGTCCACATCGGTTTCGGCGCAACCTTCGAACAGCAGCGGAATACCAATCACCGGCACTGCCGCCCTCGAAACCGGTTCGAAGGATTTCTGAAGTACCGACATGCAACTGACACCAATCACAGCATCAACCGTTCCTTCCTGAACGAGATCAATGGCAACCGTAGTTCCTTCGGCAACCAGCGTGGCATAACCGAGTTCCTCCGCTTTCTGAAGAATAGAATCAATCTGGCAGCTCTGGCAACCGGCACAAATCAATCCCAGCTGATCAATCTCCGCTTTGCAGTTGCTTTCGTTTTTCAGGCACTGCGGTATAAGCAGCAGCCTGCGGTTGAAAGGTGTGGCAGCAACGATCGGTCGCCAGATTTCGTTTCCGCAAACAACCATCGCAAATTCCCGGAAACTGGTGTGGGAATCAGTCAACGCAATTACCTCATCAGCCATTTGTCCAATCAGCGAAAAGCTTGCCGGAGGTAAAATGCCACTTTCGGCAACCAGTTCGCGTGCCGCTTTCCTCAACCGGTTTCGGGTGATAGCCTGCTCAGGAACAACCAATGTATTTTCTTTAACCTCCTTCAATTATTTACAATTTAATTATTTTTAATTATTTACGATTTACCATTGACTCTTCAAAAAATTGTCAATAGTAAATT
>JAUYEQ010000511.1 GCA_030691295.1 Bacteroidota bacterium | reverse complement strand
CATTTATCGCATCTCCCCATTGTTGTGTCTTATAATAAATACGAGCTCTGAGAAGGAGTGCCTGAATTTCAGAAGAATTAACTGAAATTAACTCATTCAGTATCTCAGTTGCTCCATTTAGTTCATTCTGCTCAAACAGTTTTTTTGCTTCAGTAATATGCATTTTCCTATCCTTTTTAATTCCGTCTCCGATCTCCCGCCTTTTTCACTTCCGACTTCCGTCTTCGGTCTCCCGACTTTTTTTCTCCGACTTCCGTCTCCGGTCTCCCGGCTTTTTTGCTTTCCAATAAATCTCCTATTCTGCCCTTGTAACAGTTATAACACCGTTGATACCCTTTAGTTTATTCATTAAAAAGTCAAGATGATCGAGACCATTTACGAAAACACGCAAAGTTCCGTCGAATACGCCATTGTTAGTATCTATATTTATTGAACGCATCTGCACGCCAATATCTTTTGATATTACATGCGATATTTGACCTACAATGCCAATTTCGTCGGTTCCTGCAATACGGATTGTTGCCTGAAACGATGATTTTTTCTTTGTTTCATGCCATTTGGCTTTAATGAGGCGATATGGATAGCGCTCAAACAATTGCTTGGCATTCGGGCAAGTTGAACGGTGAATTTTTATGCCTTCACTGATGGTAACAAATCCAAAAATAGGGTCACCGAAAATAGGGTTACAACAGGGAGCCAATTTATAAACTACATTTTTAAGGTTGTTGTCAATCACCAGATAATCATCTCCTCCTGAAAATTCCAAATCCTGAACTTTATCTTTGGGCAGGATATCTGCAATAAGTTGTTTGGCAGTCTCTTCCTTTTTCCCCACCAGCAACTCTTTGATTTCAAGCGGATCAATTTTACCGGTAGAAACATTGTAATACAAGTCCTGCGCAAGTTTCAGTTTATAATTCTTCAGGATTTTCCGAATACTTTCGTCATTATATTCAATCTTCCAGTTTTTCATTTTCCGGAGAACGATTTCTTTTCCGTTCTCGGCTTCACGCTTAACATCCTCATTCAAACTGGCTTTTATCCGGTTTTTAGCCTTTGTGGTTGCAACAAAATCGAGCCAATCCAGTTTAGGTCGCTGATGGTTTGCGGTATCAACCGATATCTGATCGCCGTTTTTAAGCTTATGCCGCAGGGTTACATTTCGTCCGTTGACTTTTCCACCTACACACCTATCGCCCACTCCTGAATGGATCTCGTAAGCAAAATCGAGCAATGTTGCGCCAGCCGACAATTTGCGCAAATCGCCCTTTGGCGTGAACACAAATATCTCGTCGGCATAAACGTTCATTTTGAAATCGTCGATAAAATCGACCATGTTCAAATCCGGGTTTTCTAAAATTTCACGCACGTTGGCCAGCCATTTTTCCATTTCAGAAGTACCGGTTCCACCTTTGTATTTCCAATGCGCAGCCAAACCTTTTTCGGCAATTTCATCCATGCGCCTGGTTCTGATCTGAATCTCAACCCATTTGTCGTGTGGACCCAAAACAGTGGCATGTAGCGACTCGTAACCATTCGATTTGGGTATGGTAATCCAATCGCGCATACGTTTCGGGTTCGACTGGTATTCTTCGGTAACAATCGAATACACCTGCCAGCAATCCGATTTTTCATTTTCCAGTTCAGTATTGAGAATAATACGAATGGCAAATAAATCCATTACTTCATCAAACTCCACTTTCTGTGTCTGCATTTTACGCCAGATGGAATTAATGGATTTAGTTCTGGCTTTCATGTCAAAGGAAAATCCCCTGATATTCAGCTTATTTTCGATTGGCTTCACAAATTCAGCCACAAAATTCGCACGTTCCCTGTCGGTTTC
Organism: Bacteroidota bacterium; assembly: GCA_030691295.1. Lineage (GTDB taxonomy): Bacteria > Bacteroidota > Bacteroidia > Bacteroidales > Prolixibacteraceae > Aquipluma. Next base: position 5,488 of record JAUYEQ010000511.1, on the reverse strand, counting down.
CTGCAACCTAATGGCAACTGCGTTATAAGCTTCCGGATTTTGATATTTCAGGCAAAGATCCAATAACTCGGAATTGATATAGTACAATCCGAGCCTGTGTGCCAACGGGGCATATAAATGGGATGTTTCACTTGATATTTTAGCCCGTACAGCACTACTTTGCGAATCGAGGTGGCGCATTACCTGCATGCGGTCGGCTATTTTCAGCAGAATCACCCGCACATCGCCGGCCATGGCAAGCATCAGGTTGCGAAAGTTTTCAGAATGCAATTCTACGGTATCAGTTCCCAACGCGTTGATTTTGGCCATTCCCTCTAAAATGGAGGCAACCGACTTTCCGAATCTGACTTCTATTTCGCCGACATACTGATCTTTGTAAAAGACATTGTGCAACAGGGCAGCAATCGCCGAATCCACCCCGAGACCAATTTCAAGAACAACAATCTTTGCTACTTCAATGGAATGAGTTACAATATTTTCGCCCGACTCCCAACTGGCATCTCCAAAAACTTCGCATGCGAATTTAAATGCATCCTGAATTTTTGAATGATCTTTCTCGGGAATATTCGTTTTGCATATTTCGAAGAATTCTGAAAATGCTGCTTCAATATCTGTCATCATGATTCTATTTTCAATCGGGAAACAATAAAAAATTGCACATAAAAAAAGGCCACCAAATGGCAGCCTTTTGCAAATTATTATTTGTAAAAATTAGACTGCCGCATTTGGATCAACAAAGACTCGCTGTCCAAATTCACGATCCATCATAAAAATACCATTACCTTGTCCGTCGATAAGTTTAAGTGTGTCCAGAATCTTTTGAACGTTGGCTTCTTCTTCAACCTGCTCATCAATAAACCACTTCAGGAAACTTTGTGAAGCATGGTCGTTGGCTGTCATTGCAACATTCATCAAATTATTAATCAGGTCAGTAACATGGGCCTCGTGTACCTGAGTCTTTTCGAATACGTCAACAATTCCACCAAAATCAACTGGCACCTGATCAATCGCTTTCAAAACGACTTTGCCATTGCGTTCGGTCAGATAGTTGAAAAATTTCAGCGCATGTGCCGCTTCTTCCTGATACTGAACTTTCATCCAGTTGGCAAAACCTGAAAGCCCCATGTCTTCAAAGTAGGCAGCCATCGAAAGATAAAGATATGCCGAATAACTTTCAGCATTGATCTGTGCATTTATTGCATCTAATACTTCTTTTTTTATCATAGCTCTATGTTTTTCAATTTTCAATAAAAATACAAAATTAAACTTAGCCCCGAACTTATATTTAACCTGGAACACAAAAATTTCTGAAATGTTTCAGAAATGATAACAATCAATCATGAAAATCGAGGTTGAACTTTTGTTTAAATTCATTCAGTACCGGATTCTTTTGCATCATCATCTGTAATTTTTCCGAATCAGAAAAAATAACCCGTTCCGATTCATTTTTTTCGAGTCTGGTAATGATTTCAATTCCCGAATTTCGGAGTTCTTTGCGCAACCAAGAAACAAGTTCCGGTTTTATCTGTCTGACATCTTCTTCCTGAACTGAATTTCCGATTTTGAGCAACAATTTATTTCCATCAGTTATTTCCGGAACATTTGAAAGTGCGGAACAAAGACTAGGACGGTCGGCCATTTTATCCAAAAATTCTATCCATTTTGCCGTCAGTTCATCCTGGGTAAACGGTTCAAAATCATTTTCCTGATACTCACTAAAAATGTTTTTCTGCGGATCATCCGGTAACTTATTTTCCTGGCGGCTTCCTGAAAGTGCATCTTTGATTGACGGGCTAAACGAGCTACCCATTTTTCGGATTACCTTCATTGTTGAAGGTTTTTCAATTGGTGAGAGATTGTTTGCTACAACAAAAGCACTGGTTTCAGGTTGTGATGCCGAAGCAACAGGCTGAGACTGCAATGCATCTGTCAGGTTGAAGATCGGCAAAATCACTACTTCACCGGTTTCGTCAACTATTTTTTTTTTAAGGTAAGCTGCGTAATTTTGATAATCGCCAATTCAACCAGCAATCTTTTGTTCTGACTTGCTTTGTACTGAAGATCGCACTCGTTGGCAATCTGCAGGGCGCCAATCAGAAAATCATTGTCGCAGTGAGTTGCCTGAATTTTGTATTTTTCCTTGATTTCGCCTCCAACTTCGAGTAATTGTATGGTTACAGAATCTTTGCAAACCATTACATCTCTGAAATGTGAGCTAAGTCCGGTAATAAAATGGTGACCGTCGAACCCATGGTCGAGAATTTCGTTGAAAAGCAGCAAACTTCCGGAGATGTCATTTTTCAGGAACAAATCAACCAAACGGAAATAATAATCGTAGTCGAGTACATTCAGGTTCGAGATCACATCTTTGTATGAAATATTTCTTCCTGAAAAGCTAACAATCTGGTCAAAAATCGACAATGCATCACGCATGGCGCCATCGGCTTTTTGAGCAATCACGTTCAGCGCTTCACTCTCAATCGAAACAGTTTCGCCGGCTGCAACATGCGACAAATAACCAGCAATATCACTGATTTTGATCCGGTTAAAATCAAAAATCTGACAACGTGACAATATGGTTGGAATGATCTTGTGCTTTTCGGTCGTAGCTAAAATGAAAATTGCATGACGCGGTGGTTCTTCGAGCGTTTTCAGGAATGCATTGAAGGCACTCGACGACAACATGTGAACCTCATCGATGATATAAACGCTGTATCTCCCAATTTGCGGCGGAATCCGAACCTGATCAGTCAGGTTGCGGATGTCGTCAACCGAATTGTTCGAAGCGGCATCCAGTTCATGAATATTATAGGAACGGTTTCCGTTAAAAGCCATACACGACTCACATTGATTGCATGGCTCAATTTCCGCCGAAAGGTTCTGACAATTAATGGTTTTAGCAAAAATACGTGCGCAGGTAGTTTTTCCGACTCCGCGGGGGCCGCAAAACAAATAGGCATGGGCAAGCTGATTGTTTTTGATCGCATTTTTTAATGTCGATGTAATTGATACCTGACCAACAACAGTTTGAAACGTATCGGGTCTGTATTTTCGCGCTGAAACAATAAAATTCTCCATAAAATTCTCTTCATTGAACGCCCAAATATACAAATTCTGGCCTTACGGCAAGGGCGAAATTTATTAACAAAATCAGCGATGAATTTAAATCATCGCTGCATGCAGTAACATTTGCAAAGCTGATAAAACTTTTTGGAACTAAATTTGTTTCATCGTAAAATCAATCAATAAATTAAAGATGAAAACAATCACATTAATTTTTAGTCTGCTTATTATTTCAACAATTGCTTTTGGTCAAAAATCATTTTATGACTTTAAGGTAAAGGATATTGAAGGCAAAGATTTCGACCTTTCGAGCCTGAAAGGGAAAAAAGTTTTGGTAGTGAACACTGCGTCTAAATGTGGATTAACTCCTCAGTACAAACAACTTCAATCCATATTTGAAATGTATGGAGGCGAAAAATTCACCATCATTGGTTTTCCTGCAAATAATTTCATGAAACAGGAACCCGGAACTGAAGAAGAAATTGCCGAATTCTGTGAAAAGAATTACGGAGTAACTTTCCAGATGATGTCGAAAATTTCGGTGAAAGGCGACGACATTCATCCGTTGTACAAATGGCTGACCAGCAAAAGTGAAAACGGAGTGATGGATTCTGAAGTTGCATGGAATTTTCAGAAATACCTGATTGACGAAAAAGGCAATTTGGTTGACATGGTTGCACCCAAAGTAAAACCCGATGATGACAAAATATTAGGCTGGATAAAGAAATAAATTTTCTGAAAGAGACAGAAAAAAAAGCGGTTTTCGAAAGACGATCGCTTTTTTTATTTGGATTTTACTCCCTCTTTTTCAATCAAACTTCTCAGTAATTCATCAGCAGTAGCTGCTAAAGACAACTCTTCCTTAATGGAAAGAATTGAAGCCAACTGAATTGAATCCAAGGTTCGCAATCCTGCATATCCATACTTTGCGATTAAATCACGGGCTGCAACTAGCAATTGATGGTCGGTAGATATAAATGAATAATTCGGGTAATCAGATTGAAACGAATCTATTATTTCAACAGCTTCATCTTTTGTTAAGTCTTTTGTCCTTACTTTTTTCCAAACCGCTGAATTGAATTCAATTTTCGCTATTTCTGCCAGGAATATTTGCTCAACTGAATTTTCGTCCAATAATCTATCCAGATCATCAGTACCAAGCTCAGTGTGATATAGTTTTATCAAAGAAGAGGTATCAAGAAAAATCTTCATAATTCTGATTTTCTATCATCAATAACAGCATCTGATAAAGAACCATCGTATCTTTTGGATTTTTCTCTGGATCGTTTGAATGAAAAATCCATAGTTGTCAATCTTTTAGAATCATGCTGAATCTCTTCATCAAGAAATGTAACAATGACCTTCATACTTCTCTTTGATCTAACATTCCTTTCAAGTGTGATCACCCCATTTTCGTATACTCCGCTAACCGCAATCATATGATATAGTTTTTGACCAAAATTAGTAAAAATACAGGAGAAAAAGCACCAGTAAAATTTCAGGATAATTTAAAGCGGGTTTCAAAAGAGGACCGCTTTTTTTATTTGGATTTTTTCTCGGATCAGATTGAATTGTTGTGGGGATAAATTTGATAAGTATTTTAATCTATTTAAAATAGATTAAAAGTTGATTGATTTGCTGCATCCGTACAATTTCCACTACGGTTGCCATTGCCGCATTCTCTGCCACTACTGCTGATTGTTTGACTCCCTCTTCTTCCTCTCTTAACCTTATTACGTTTTCTGCTCTACATGCTAACCATGCGGACAATGCAATTTTCCTTGCTTCTGGTGACTCTGCTCTTATTATTTTCCACCACATTGTGTTCTCAGCTGCCTCTGCCGTAACCGCTCTTTGCCTTGCTACTTCAACTAATTTTACTGAGATTTCGGATAAACACTTAACTTCCTCTTTAGGCAATGTTGCTGACCATAATACTACTGCAAGTGCCTCTGCTGAGTCTCTTGCAGCATTTACTGCTGCAAATGCTGCTGACTTTGATGCTGCCCTTGCTGCTGTCATCCTTATTCCTGAATCTATCACAGTTGCGTGTTTTAGACGTGCGATCCATGCTGCGCTTGCTGCTTTAGCCAATTCGTCACTAATTTCGTTCCCGTTAGCATATAGTTCACCATTAGCAACTCGTTCTGCAAGATCGACAGCATATATACTTGCTGGAAGAACAAAGTCAACTAGCTTGAATACTTCTCTGGCGCACCCCACCGCGAATAATCGCAAATCTTTATCCGACATGAATTCATTTCTGCAAATAATCCAGAATATGTCAGCGATTCGGGGAATAGAATAATTTAGCTTTGATTCGTAATTGGGATGATTAAATGGCAAAGCAGTAGCTGCGGACAATATTTTTTTGCCCACCAACTTAACCTGCCATGTTGTTTTTACATTATACCTCCTTTGATTT
>JAUYEQ010000505.1 GCA_030691295.1 Bacteroidota bacterium | reverse complement strand
ATTTCTGGACAATGATACTTTCATTGGTCATTGTTCCAATGTCCTATTTCAATTCACGCACAAAAGAGAATCTGAAAATGTACCCGCAAATCCGAGAAAAAGAATGGTCAGTAGGAATGTTGATAATGAGTGCATTGAGTTGGATCGCCTATCTTTTAGCCTATGAATTTCTTTTCCGTGGATTCCTCTTTTTTGCAGCGCTACCTGTTTTAGGACTGTTTTTCTCGATCGTTTTAAATACGATTATTTATGCATTGGTTCATCTTCACAAAGGTTTTAAAGAAATTACAGGATCAGTGCCTTTGGGAATTTTGCTTTGTTACCTTACCTACCTGACAGGTACTATTTGGGTTGCTGTTTTTACGCACATAATTTTGGCATTATCAAGTGAATGGTTTTCACTCTGGGCTCATCCAAATATTGTTGTTAAAACAAACCGGCTATGAAAATATTTGTAAGTGGTGCGACAGGTTTTATCGGAAGCAGACTGGCTTTGCGGCTGGCCAACGCTGGGCATGAGGTTCACGCCCTTTATCGGTGCGAACAAAAAACAGCGATTATTCAACATCCGAATATTAAATTGTTCAAGGGTGACATTTTGTATTTTGATAGCCTGATAAAGCCTGTTGAAGGTTGTTCTCAGATTTATCATACCGCTGCTTTTGCCTGTGTTTGGAACAAATATCCATCGTTGATTTACCGTCAAAATATTGAAGGAACAATGAATGTTGTGAGGGCAGGTATAATTTCAGGCGTGGAGAAGATCGTATGCACTTCGACGGCAGGAGTGCTGGGGCCATCCTGTTCTGACGAAATGGTTGATGAAAATAGTCCGCGACCGCTAAAATATTTCATTGATTATGAATGTTCAAAAATGATGATGGAAACAATTCTGAAAACTATTTTAATAACAGGTCCTGAGATTGTAATCGTAAATCCAAGTCGGGTTTATGGTCCTGGCATTTTAAGTGAAAGTAACGGCATAACTCGCATTATTCAGAACTATATGCATGGAAAATGGCGAATAATTCCGGGGAATGGAAAAAGTATTGGGAATTATGTTTATGTCGAAGATGTTGTTACCGGCCATATTCTGGCAATGGAAAAAGGAAAATCAGGAGAAAGGTATGTGTTGGGTGGGACAAATATGACGTTCAATGAATTATTCGGTGTATTGGCAGAATTAACAGGAAAACGTTATATTATGATTCACCTGCCGCTGCCATTAATGCAACTGATTTCAGTAATTATGCTGTTAATTGCCAGGACTTCTGGAAGAGCGCCACTTATCATTCCGGCTTTGGTTCGGAAATACAATAATAACTGGAATTTATCAAGTGCAAAAGCTGAGAAGGAGCTTGATTACAGACCGGTAGATTTTAAAACCGGTGCAGGAATAACGATTAATTGGTTAAAAAACTTGAATTAAAAATATGAAACGAACAGTTTATACACTGATTACCGGCGCCAGTTCGGGTATTGGCAAATCAATCGCATGGTATTGCGGAAGCCTTGGGATGAATCTGGTTCTGGTTTCGCTGCCTGATGAAGGTTTGGAAAAAGTTGCCCGTGAAATTGCAGAAAAGCATCAGGTAAAAACCGCTTTTTTCGAAACGGATTTATCACAACTTGATTCGCCGAAAGCCGTGTTTGATTGGTCTCAACTTGAACATTTTGATGTAAATATTCTGATAAATAATGCCGGTGTGGCCGGAGCTTCAGTTTTCGAAACGTCGGATGTCAACTACATTGACGACCGCATTCTGTTGAATATCCGAGCTCTCGTTATGTTATCGAGGTTTTATCTGCCCATTTTGCGAACCCATGAAAAGTCGTATATCCTGAATGTGGGTAGCCTTGCAGCCTTTTGGCCAATTCCATTTAAGAGTTTATACTCGTCAAGCAAAGCATTTGTGTTGTATTTCAGCAAATCAATACGCAGCGAATTGAAAGGAACCGGGGTAAGTGTGTCCGTATTGTGCCCGAATGGTGTGAGAACAAATGGTACAACCAATGTAAGAATAAATTCTCACGGAAAAGTCGGACGGTTAACCGAGCTGAGTGCCGGTGCAGTTGCCAAAGCTGGAATCGATGGAATGCTAAAGCGAAAATTTTTAATTATTCCAGGTAGAATAAATTGGCTTGTCCTTGTCTTTGGAAAGATTCTTCCACCAGTAATACAACAAAAACTGCTTGTCAGAGAGTTTATGAAAGAAGTTTTGGCCACTCGAAATTAAAATAATAAATCGAATTGATTTTCTTTCAGGTAGTCAAAAATATTTTCCAACCATACTAAGAAAATTCTCTTCACAAAAATAAGTTCCCAAAATGAGAATTTTATATTATATTTGCATCATGATTTAAATAAATGGAAAGAATTTTTTCAAAAAGTACATTAAGGGAATACTGGGAAAAACATCCAGATTCAGAGCAATATCTTAAGACTTGGTATGATACAGCAATGAATACAAATTGGAAATGCCCTATTGATGTAAAACAGACATACGCAAAAGCAAGTATTTTAAAGGATAGCAGGATTGTATTTAATATAAAAGGTAATTCTTATAGACTTGTAGCTAAGTTTAATTATGAGAAGCAATGGATATTTATACGATTTATAGGGACTCATGATGAATACGACAGGATTGATGCAAATTCGATATAAAATAATGAGAAATGAATATAAAACCGATAAAAACAGAAGCTGATTACAGAGACGCATTAAAGAGATTAGAAATTATATTTGATGCAGTAATTGGTACACCTGAAAGCGATGAAGCTGATGTACTTGGATTAATAATTGATGAATATGAAAAGAAACATTATCCGATTGAAGCTCCAGACCCAATAGAAGCCATAAAAATCAGAATGGAAGAAATGCACTTAAAACAGGTTGACTTAGTTGATGCAATAGGGGGTAAAAGTAGGGTTTCCGAGATTTTAAACCGTAAACGTAAATTGACTGTTGATATGATTCGAAATCTTAATAGGAGATTAAATTTATCACCAGGCCTTTTAATAAATGATTATCAACTAACAAGATAAAAAAAGAGCCACTCTGTTCGAATGGCTCTTTGTAAATCAGCAACCACCGGCTGCTCCTTTTTTCTTTTTGGTTCTTTGAATGACTGGTTTGGGTGCACCAATGTTGGATGCAGGACTTACTGCCGCAG
>JAUYEQ010000503.1 GCA_030691295.1 Bacteroidota bacterium | reverse complement strand
CGCGATTGTATGATCGGCTCCAACTCGGCCACCATTGTGGCAGATGCCTACCTGAAAGGCGCCCGCGGCTACGACATCAATACGCTTTATGAAGCCGTGGTTAAAAACAGCAAAACGGAAGGTCCTTTGTCTTCGGTTGGGCGGAAAGGTGTTGATTATTACAACAAGTTGGGATACGTTCCTTACGATGTGAAGATCAACGAAAATGCCGCCCGGACCCTCGAATATGCTTTTGCCGACTGGACGATCTGGAAACTGGCCAAAGAGTTGAAACGTCCTCAGGCCGAAATTGATTTGTTTGCCAAACGCGCAATGAATTACCGGAATGTGTTTGATAAGGAAACCAAACTGATGCGTGGCAAAAACGAAGACGGTTCATTCCAGAAACCGTTCAATCCGTTTAAATGGGGCGATGCTTTTACCGAAGGAAACAGCTGGCATTACACATGGTCGGTTTTTCACGATGTGCAGGGATTGGTTGATCTGATGGGCGGAAAGAAGGAATTTGTTTCGATGCTCGACTCCGTTTTTGTTGTTCCACCAATTTTTGATGAATCGTATTACGGACAGGTGATTCACGAAATACGCGAAATGCAGATCATGAACATGGGCAATTATGCGCACGGCAACCAGCCCATTCAGCACATGATTTACCTGTACAATTATGCAGGGGAGCCCTGGAAAACACAAAAATGGGTGCGCGAGGTGATGGATCGCATGTATCTGCCAACGCCAGACGGCTATTGCGGCGATGAGGACAACGGCCAAACTTCAGCATGGTACGTATTTTCGGCAATGGGTTTCTATCCCGTTTGTCCCGGAAGCGACGAATATGTTTTGGGCGCACCTTTGTTCAAAAAAATTACGATGAAACTCGAAAACGGGAAGGAATTAATCCTGAACGCTCCTGAAAATAGTTCTGAAAACAAATACATTCAATCGGTGACTTTAGATGGAAAACCATACAGCAAAAACTGGCTGAGCCATCGAGAGCTGATGAAAGGTGCAACCATCAATTTTAAGATGATTGCAACTCCCGACTTGAAAAGAGGTATTAATGAGGCCGATTTTCCATATTCGTTTTCGAATGAGAAGCGATGATCTTATTTATTCGGTTCTGCACCCATCGTAAATTCGAGTGTTCCGCCATCCATAATTTCCTGATGGGTAATGAATGAACGGTTCAGTTTCTGTCCGTTAAGTTTTACTTCCTGAATGTATTTATTTGCAACCGATGCAAGCGGGGCTTTCATGGTGAAATATTTTCCCTGAGCGATTTCAATTTTTGCTTCCTGAACCAGTGGTGACCCAAACTGGTATTTCAACTCTGCCGGATTCACCGGATAAAAGCCCATTGTGCTGAAAATATACCATGCCGACATTTGTCCGCAATCTTCATTTCCGCAAATGCCTTCGGGGGTAGCGGTGTACATTTCGGTTTGAATCTGGCGGTTCAGTTCCTGTGTGCGATATGGCCTTCCGGCGTAATTAAAAAGGAAAGTGGTGTGATGCCCTGGTTCGTTTCCGTGCGCATAAGCGCCAATTAATCCCGAAATATCGTTCGAAGCCTCTTCGCCTTTTACGCCTTCTTCAACTTTAAACAACTGGTCGAGCTTATCGGCAAAAGGTTCTTTTCCACCAAGCAATTCAATCAAACCTTCCACATTTTGCGGAACCAGCCACAAATATTGCCATGCGTTTCCTTCGGTATAATCGCTTCCTTCGTGTTTCGAGTATGCCGGATCGAATGGAGTTGTCCACTCTCCGGTGCTCAGTTTGCCGCGCATAAAACCGGTTTCCTTGTCGAAATATTGTTTGAAACTTTCGGCGCGTTTGAAGAAATAAGCGGCGTCTTCGGTTTTGCCCAGCTTCTGTGCAACGGCAGCCACGCACCAGTCGTCGATAGCCACTTCCAGCGATTTGGCAACCGACTGCTGAATTTTATCGGCAGGCATGTATCCAAGTTTATCGTACAATCCCATACCGTCGCGGTCGTACATCGAAGTAACTTTCATTGCTTCAAAAGCCAGTTCGTGGTCAAAATCGCCGATGCCTTTCAGTATTGCTTCAGCAATTACCGGGATGGAATGATTGCCAACCATGCAGAAAGTTTCATTTCCTTGCAGTTCCCAAACGGGCAACAATCCTGTTTGGCGGTAATGATCGAGCATTGACTTTACCATGTCGTTCACGCGCGGTTGCTGGGTGAGGGTGAACAGCGGATGCAATGCGCGGTAAGTATCCCACAACGAGAAAACGGTATATCGGTTGTAACCTGTTGCTTTTTGTACATCACCTTTCGTTCCTTTGAATTCGCCGTTTGTGTCTGAAAATAAGGCTGGTGCAACCATCGTGTGATACAATGACGTGTAAAAAATGGTTTTCTGAACCGAATCGTTCGACTGAATTTTGATTTTCGAAAGTTCTTTTTCCCAGGCGTCGGATGCGGCTTGCGCAGTGGCTTCAAAATCCCAGCCCGGCAATGACGAATCGAGGTTTGCCAGCGCATTTTCGATGCTGACGGATGAAACGCCAACTTTGGCCATCACCTGTTTTTTATTGAATTTCAGCAGGCCAACAGTACGGCCTTCGCCGCCGACATTGGTAATTTCAGACTTGAAAATTGGTTGCGAAAAGCGGACAGCAAAAAATACATGCTGATCGGCTGCCCAGCCTTTTGATAAACGCGAACCGGTAACCAGCAAACTATCAACAATATTCAAGGTAGTTTGGTATGGTTTGTCCCAGTTAATTGCAAAGCCGAGATTGATCAGCAGATTGTTTTCGCCTCCTTCAGGAAATGAATAACGGTGCAAGCCCGCTCTTTCTGTTACCGTAAATTCAGCTTTTATGCCATTGTTTTTTAGCGTTACAGCATAATAACCTGCCTTTGCTGTTTCCTGATCGTGGCTGTATTTTCCGGCGTAACGGGTAACAAAGTCAGCATTTTTTTCGCCTTTCTGAAATGTCACTTCAGAAGCTACCGGTAAAAATGAGATGTCGGCCAAATCGCCGATTCCGGTTCCGCTCAGGTGTAGGTGACTGAAACCTGCCACAACACTGTCGGAATAATGATAACCCGAGCACCAGTCCCAGCCTTGAGTGCCGTTATCGGGGCTCAATTGTATTTGTCCGAACGGATAAGCGGCTCCGGGAAAAGTGTGTCCGTGATAGCCGGTTCCGATAAACGGATCGACGAAATCTGTCAAACGATCCTCCTGAATTGATTTGGTTGAAGGTCCGGTGCAGGCTGCCAGAAGCAACAATGCCCCGGAAATAGTGTAAAAAAAATTGTTCATTCGTTGGTTTTTAGTGATGGTGCAAAAGTAATCAAATCATCAGATTCAACCTGCAATGATTGCACAGATGATGGCTCTTTTGATCGATATCTTCCACATAAGTACTCGACCTCATCACACAATCGGGATTTTTGCAGTGTATCAATCCAAAGGTATGGCCGAGTTCGTGAATGACTTCTTTCCGGATACGATCGACAAAGATTTTTTTGTCAGCTTTAATTCCGTAACGCTCATTGTTCAGCCTGTAAATAGAGGCGATACCTGCGCGCCCGTTTAAAAAAGCCTGTCCAAAAATATAGGTAAGAATGGGGATAAAAAGGTCAACGTTAAATATTCCGAGTATTTTAACCGTATCGGATGCAAACCGAAAATCAATTTCCTTTATCAGCTTGTTTCCATCATATTGCCTTCGGGCCGAGTCGTAAAATTCACTTAAATCCAAATGTCCATCCTGGATTTTCACCGGAAGCGAAAACTCACGTTCCACATCATTCACCACCATTTCAAGAAGTCCTTTCTCGAAATAGCCAAATGATATTAACGTGATATTTTCCAGATTCATTCACAAACGGATTAATAGGAATCAGATAGAATCCTGATTATTTGGCCGGTTTCAAATCGTATTTCTTTATTTTGTTGTAGAGCGTTACCCTGTCAACTTTCAGGGCTTTTGCCGAAACCGAAATGTTCCAGTTGTATTTGCTGAGAATTTGAAAAATGTGGTTCTTTTCAAGGTCGTCAAGGCTTTCAAAAGTGGTATTGACGACCGTTTTTCCCAATGGAAGATCTTTAAGGCTGATTTTTTTACCGTTTCCAACTACAATTGCCCGCTCTATCATATTTTCAAGTTCGCGGATATTCCCCG
>JAUYEQ010000500.1 GCA_030691295.1 Bacteroidota bacterium | reverse complement strand
AATAAGTGCTGCCCAAAATGTAGTAACAAAAGAAATGCTGGTAATCACTCTTGATACTGAAAAGGTTCAGGAAGTCAATGGATTTCAGATTAGATTTGTCCCGGTTTGGAAATGGTTGCTGAAAGAATAATCTAACAATTTGCACGTCTAAAAAAGTTATGAAGAAAATACTTTTTGTTTGCCTTGGAAATATTTGCAGAAGCCCAAGCGCTGAAGCAGTTTTTAATGTTTTGATTGAAAAAGAAGGATTGGAAAATTCAGTGAGTTGCGATTCTGCCGGAACTGCGGCTTACCATGTTGGCGAGCGTGCTGATTACCGCATGAGACAGTTTGGGCTGAAAAGGGGATACAACCTCACAAGTATCTCCCGGGCATTTGATCCAAAAAATGATTTCGACCAGTTCGATTACATTATTGGGATGGACAGGCAAAATGTGCGCGATTTGCAGCGAATGGCCGGCAATGAAAACGACCGGAATAAAATCCATCTGATGACCGATTTCTGCATCGGCAAAAAATATGACTCGGTTCCTGATCCGTATTATGGGGGAGATGCCGGTTTCGATCTGGTTCTGGATATTCTGGAAGATGCCTGTGCTGGATTGATCAGGAAAATACGATAGTAATTTTCCAATTAGCCAATTGCAGCGTCCAGAATTCGTTCGACGTGTATTTTTGTGGTATTAAGCAGTTCAATATCTTCAATGTCACTGCTTCTCATGATAAAAGGCAATTCTGTTCCTCCAAGGATAAGGCTGTCAATCTGGCCTTCATTGTACATCCGGTGGGCAATTGAAAGCAACCGGGTTTTTGTTTCAGGCAAGAAACGGCCTCTGGCCAGCTCTTCCATATAAACTTTGTCGATGTATTTTCGTTCTTCGGGCATGGGAGTAATGATTTCCATTCCTGCCGCTTCAAATCCTGCCGGGAAAAAATCACTTTCCATGGTCGAAATCGTTCCGAATAAACCAAGCCGGCGAAGGCCTTTCGAATGTGCATACGAAATTGTTGAATCGACAATGCTAACCATTTTTGTTTTCACGCGTTCTACAAGTGGGGCATAAACTATGTGGGGAGTGTTTGATGCTAAAAATATCACTTTGGCTCCTGCTTTTTCCAGAACAAAAATTTCTTCGGAAAGAAAATCAACCAATTCCTCCAATTGATTATTGGTAATCAAATCCATCATGTGGGTCATGTTGATGCTGTTGATAATGATGGAAGGATAGTCGCGTTTTCCTGTGCGCTCCTGAAAACGGGAAATGATCCGCTGGTAATAATCAACTGTTGATGCCGGGGCAATTCCCCCAATCATTCCGATGGTTTTGTAATGTTTTAACATACTTTAAACGGTATATAGAGTGTCAGTTTAATTTTATTTTGATTGTCCGTTTGCATACCTATTTGGCATTTTGCGTTAGTCAGTTGTGGTCATTTATTCCTAAATTGAGCGATTTGAATTAAAAAAGATAAAAGATAGCTTGCTTATTAAATTGATAATGAGTATTTTAGAAGTGATAAAACAAATAATTTACTCATCACCTTTTAGGTGCACAAGACTATCTTTTATGACTGCTAAG
>JAUYEQ010000110.1 GCA_030691295.1 Bacteroidota bacterium | reverse complement strand
ACTTTTAGCTGAAAAAAGACTCCCTGTATTGTCGGCAAGAAATTGAACCAGCTTTTCCAGAATAGTTATATTTCTCAGATTATACCGACTTACAATATCTCTAAATAAAATAGTTGAATAGATGTTCTTCAGGTATTCTGACACCACCTCAAGCTCAAGTGGAAGATTGATTAAATAGGGAAGACCACCGAATCGGGAATAAAGGGAAAGGCTATTGTCAGAGTTTTCAATTTGGTGAAACCTTAAAAACTCAGGATAAGAAAGACTATAAATACTGAACTCTATGTATCTGCCACTTAATGAAGTCGCTAATTCCCCTGAAAGCATTCGGGCGTTGCTTCCGGTGATGTAGATATCATTGCGCTCGTTCAGTAGAAGCGACCTTAATGCTTTCTCAAAATCTGTAATATCCTGAATTTCATCAATGAAAATATAGTTCATTCCTTCTGGTTTGAACTTTGAAACCACATAATCATTTAGCCCTTTTGCATCCTGAATAAAGTCAAACTCCAGATCTTCTTTGTTGATATAGATAACATTGGCTTGAGGCTCCTCCAGAAGAATTTGCTCAATCAACTGAAAGAGAAGATAACTTTTGCCTACCCGCCTTTGCCCGGTAAGTACCTTGATGATCGGCTTTCTCATAAATGGGATGATTCGTGAAACGTAACTATCCCTTTTTAAGACTTTTGAAGGTATTTTCATTTTCAGTATAGTTAAAACTTTGATCAAAAATACTAAATGTTTTAATCTTACTTAATACTTTAGCAAAAAATGTCAAAAGTTATAATCATACTTAAAACTTTTTCTTCAGTGCTTTCCAGAAATCATCAGCCAAAGCTTTTTCGTCAATTTTGACGTATGCTTTAATCGTTCGCTGCTTATTTTCAGGTGGAGTAGAAATGGTTTCCAGTTGAGCAAGATCAGGTTTCAGGTAGGCGGCAACCAAAGCCAAATCCCACATTACCCGGGTTTCGTCCTGCGGATTTTGTTCGCGCCAGCGATCTTCCAGAATTTTCTCTGCTTCAATGGTTTCATCCAGTTTGGTGTAGGTATCTTCGCGTTTAAACTGAAGTGGAAAAGCCAGGTTGGTCATTGCGCCTATAGTCAGAATGTCGAGTTTTTCACCTTCAGGAAGAGCTTTTACAGCTTTAATAATCGCCTGGGCTGCCTCCGAGTCTCGCGGATCTTGCTGTCCCCATGCACGACCAATCTGGCGGTCTGCTCCAATCGGGTGTGGGATATCCAACCTGTTCAAGGATTTCAGGATTTGCTCATTGAGCCGCTGACTTTCGGCCACCGTATTCAAACCTTTGGTGTCGTATGCGTTCCATTTTTCGAAAACAAGCAAATCTGGATTGTTAAAATGGGCTGAACTTAATCCAACCAGCTCAATTTTAGGATCTTTCACCAAGCGGACAATGGCATACAAATCGTCCATTTCGTTGCCGGTATCGGCATCGAGCCACACTTTTTGTTTCTGGGCAAAACATGATTGAACAAAGAAAGAGCTGATAATTAATAAAATAATTGTCTTCATATATTTTTTTAATGACTACCCAATGATAATTGAATGATTTTTATCGACATAAGTATTATCAAGGAACTCGTCGATCTCTTTTCTTGTTGGAGCCGAAGGCTGTGCGCCAATCCGGGTTACACAGATGGCCGAAGCTGCGCTGGCAAAACGAAGCGAATCGGTGAGCGATTTTCCTTCGGTTTGGGCAACAGCAAAACTTCCGCAGAAAACATCGCCAGCCGAAGTCGTATCTACAGCGTTTACCTTGAATGCCGGAACAGCAACTTTTTCAGTGGCCGAAAGCGCGAAAGCGCCGCGTTTTCCCAGAGTGATGATTACCAGCCTGGCACCTAATTTCTGTAGTTTTATCGCAGCAAGTTCAACTTCTTCATCAGTTTCAACCTTTTGTCCGCATAAAAAGGCAGCTTCTGTTTCGTTTACGACCAGAATAGCTGTTTTTGCCACATACGAAAGGTCAAAGGATCGTGCCGGTGCGAAATTCCAC
>JAUYEQ010000487.1 GCA_030691295.1 Bacteroidota bacterium | reverse complement strand
AATTTCACGTAATCAACACCCTGATACCCGAGGTGACTTGGGTCGAAATTGAATCCGAATGCAGGATGATTATTTACTGCTTTCAGCGCACGACGGGCGGTTACAATATCGAAAGCTATTTCAGAAGGATGTACTTCGAGGGCGAATTTGATACCCATTTTCTGATACTCGTCTAGAATCGGAATCCAGCGTTTGGCAAAATCTTCGTAGCCTTTGTTCAGCATATCCTGATTTACAGGTGGAAACGCGTACAGCATGTGCCATATCGAGCTTCCTGTGAACCCGATAACAGTATCAAGTCCCAGCATTTTGGCAACTTTTCCGGTTTTGATCACTTCGGCAGCGGCACGCTGGCGCACGCCTTCCGGATCGCCATCGCCCCAGATGTAATCGGGTAAAATACTTTTGTGGCGCTCATCAATTAAATCGCACACGCATTGTCCGACCAAATGGGTTGAAATAGCAAATAGCTGAAGATCATATTTGGCAAGCGTTTCTTTGCGTGCATCGCAGTACGCCTGATCGGCTTTGTCAATTTCCATGTGATCGCCCCAGGTGCATAGTTCAACGCCATCGTAGCCAAACTCGAGCGCTTTTTCGCATATTGTTTCAAAGGGAAGGTCGGCCCATTGTCCGGTAAATAAAGTTACTGGTCTGCCCATGATATTTTTGTTTTTAAGTTGATTATTGTTTCAAAAAATAGTCCCAAGTTTCAGGTTTCAAGTTCCAGCTGGCGCCCGAAACTTGAAACCTGGAATTTTGAACCTGGAACTATTTAAATGGCACCCATTTTACATCGTCATTGTAACCTGCTTCAACGACTGCATCAATGAA
Organism: Bacteroidota bacterium; assembly: GCA_030691295.1. Classification (GTDB taxonomy): domain Bacteria; phylum Bacteroidota; class Bacteroidia; order Bacteroidales; family Prolixibacteraceae; genus Aquipluma. The sequence goes on along the minus strand of JAUYEQ010000487.1, from coordinate 1,109 downwards.
CTGCATTCCACGGATACCATCTTCAACGCCCGGATAATCGAGCCATTCAGGTTTCGGTTCTTCACCATTCATTTTAGCCCGAAGCGTATAGGAAAAATTGCGGTAAATATTTGCAAATGCTTCCAGATAACCTTCCGGATGTCCGCCCGGAGTACGGGTATTTGCAGCAGCAGCAGCTCCCATGGAAGTGCCAACCCGTAAAATTTCAGTTGGTTTGCTGGTCCATTTGGCAATCAGGGTATTTGGCTCGTGCTGTGCCCATTCCAATCCACCTTTGTCACCGTAAACGCGAATCCGTATCGCATTTTCTTCGCCGGCAGCAATCTGGGTGGCAATGAGTACACCTTTGGCTCCATTGTCGAAACGAAGCAAAACTGCGCCATCATCATCAAGCAAACGACCGGGAACAAATACATTCAGTTCGGCACACAGCGAAGTAGTTCTTAAACCGGTAATGTATTCTGCCAGATGATGTGCATGTGTACCAATGTCGCCCATAGCACCAGCTTTTCCTGAGCGTTTAGGGTCTGTTCGCCACGAAGCCTGTGGATTTCCGGAGTCTTCGAGTTTGGATGACAACCATCCCTGCGGATATTCTACAAATATTTTGCGGATTTTCCCAAGCTGACCTTCAGCAACCATTTGTTTGGCATGTTTTACTGCCGGATAGCCCGAATAGGTATGCGTGAGCGCAAGCAGCAAACCAGTTTCCTGTAATTTGGCCTGAAGTTGCAATGCTTCGTCGAGCGTGAAAGTGATTGGTTTGTCGATTACGACGTTGAAGCCATTTTCCAGGGCTATCATGGCCGGGTCAAAATGGGCGAAGTTGGGAGTCACGATGGTTACAAAATCCATCCGGTCGCCTTCGGGCAATTTTACTTCGTTTTCAAACATTTCCTGATAGGTTTTGTAAACCCGGCTTTCAGGAAGGTAATACGATTTTCCGGAGGAAAGTGAAATCTCAGGATTGATACTGAAACAGCCGCAAACGAGTTCAATTTGCCCGTCCATAAAAGCTGCAAGTCGATGAATGGCTCCAATGAAAGCATCACTGCCTCCACCGACCATTCCCATGCGTAATTTACGATTCATCATTTTAGGTATAATTT
>JAUYEQ010000484.1 GCA_030691295.1 Bacteroidota bacterium | reverse complement strand
ATTTCTTCGTGCAACTTCAGGATATCTTTTTTTGAATACAATCCACGAGAAATCCCGCCCTGATTGCTGACAATAAACAACTTAAATCCATTCTCCTGCAACAGTTGAAGGTTTTTGAATACTCCATCAACAAATTTCATTTGATCGGATTTCCAAATGTAATAATGCTGTTGGTTGTCAATCAAAACACCGTCACGATCAAGAAAAATGGCCTTGCGCATTGCTATATTATCCTGAAAAGTTTATCGATAAAAACTTCGAATAGTCTGGGATTGAGCAAAACCGGAAAAACAAAACCATAAAATGCACCTAGAAAATGAGCATCGTGGGCAACATTGTCGGTCTGCTTTTTACTCATCTGGTAGGAATAAACCAGATATAAAACAGCAAAAACAATTCCGGGGATAGGTAAAATTCCAAAGAAATAAATCATGTTCCACGGATCGAAAAATATGGAAGCAAAAAGCACTGCGGCAACCGCTCCCGATGCACCAACCGCATTGTAATAGTAATTGTTGCGGTGTTTATAGAGCGCGTAAAGATTTGAAAACAGGATTCCGCCAACATACAGAAATATAAAATACATCGTATGCAGATTTCCAAAATTGGATTCGAAATAAAACTCGATGGCACGGCCAAACGAGAAGAGTACGATCATGTTCACAAACAGATGTTCCCAATTGGCATGTACAAATGCATGGGTAATCAGCCGGTGATATTCTTTGCGGTGATATACTTTACTTGCATTGAACTGTAACTGATCCATTAATTTTGGCGACTTAAAGGCCGCATACGAAACTGCTACAGTAATAATAATCAGAATGATAGTCATGAATTGAAAGTATTAATGTAATATCCGGTAAATCATTTCGCGCTGCAAATCAGCTGGTGAAGCCGAAACATTGCCCCAACCTTTTGATTTCATATCGTATTCGCGCAAAATACTAATAATTTCGACCAGCTTTTTAATGTTATAATTTTTGGCTGCGGCAACGTATGTTTTCACAAAAAACGGGTGAACCTGAAGCACAGATGCCACATTGTTCTGCGATTTGTCTTCCAGAAAGTGATAATTCAGTATTTTCGAGAAATAGGAGAATAAC
>JAUYEQ010000478.1 GCA_030691295.1 Bacteroidota bacterium | reverse complement strand
TTGCGGCTGAAGTGCTGCATTTTACGCCAATGACCAATCATGCCAGCAAAAGCGGTTGCATTTATCCGGTGAATGCGGTGAAAGATCTGTTTTCAGGAGAATTCAAATTTGTACAGGAATACCATCCGGCCATTTATAAAGTTGAGTCGCCCGATGCCATTGAGCCCAAAGGCAAAGATGCCAAAGTTCTGTTCCGCTATAAAGGTGATAACAAAACCGCCGGAGTGTGCTTTGATGGAGATTACAAATCAGTAGTTCTTGGCTTTCCGTTCGAAACCATCACCACCGAAAAGCAACGCGATGAACTGATGAGGCAGGTATTGAAATATTGGTAGGCCTCCCCCAACCCCTCCGAAGGAGGGGAGTAAGAACCGGAACTAGGTAGATTGAAGAAAAAATGAGAAGAAAATTGGACAAAAGAAACATTTAAAGCAGTTTGAAGGAAAAACCGCGTAGCGGTGGTGAGTATTGTAGCCCCGGATTTTAATTCGGGGAATAAAAAAGGGTAACAAACAAACCGTCCGTGCACAATTGTTTTTGAAGCGAAACAGATATTTCGGACGGAAATGAGAGTGTTTGACAATTAGTGACTAGACGCAGAATAACGGATACAATTGAAAGCATTAGACGCAGTTGTGTTTTTACCCTGCAAGGGTTGAATATCAATAACCCCGGGTGTAGTGAAACGGAACCCGGGGAAAAATGAAAAGCAAACAAACCGTCTGCGCGAAATGCCCGGAAGAGCAGGAATCAGTTTCGGACGGAATGGAGAGAATACCGGCAATCGGTGAATTATCGCAGAAAAGAGAATACAATTGAAAACATTGAATGCGGTTATGTTTTTACCCTGAAAGGGTTTAATATCAATAACCCCGGGTGTAGTGAAGCGAAACCCGGGGAATGAATAAAAAGAACACAAACCGTCCGTATGAAAATGCCCGGAAGAGCAAAAATGATATTTCGGACGGAAATGAGATAGTAATAAAGAGTAAAAATAGAATAACCAAATAGTTCACATATAAAAATTTTCTATGTGTCTTATGTGCCTATGTGGTTCAAAAAAACAAATGCCATGAAAAAAATTACATGTTTTATCCCCTACTGTTCGCAGGAAGAAACGCTTGCAACTGTTCGTGAATTAAGAAATTCGGACTTGGTTTCGCAAGTTTATGTGGTGTGCAGTTCAGAGCAAAACTGCCTGATTGATGGTGCAGAGGTATTGAAATCGGAACCGATGACCAGCGGAAAAACCATCCGTCGGATAGCTGCTTTGGCAAATACCCGCTATACGTTGATTTACACCCGTCAAAGTTCGTTGCAAATGGGGCAAAAGGCGCTCGAACGCTTTGCGCAGGTAGCAGACGATACCCAAAGCGGCATGGTATATTCGAATTACCTGGCGGTTAAAAATGGGAAAGTGGAAAATAATCCGGTCATCGATTGTCAGGAAGGTAGTTTGCGCGACGATTTCAATTTCGGTTCGGTGTTGTTTTTTCGCACTGAAATCATGAAAAAGGTTGCCGAAGGAGTGGCCGATGATTACCAGTTTGCCGGTTTGTACGCGCTTCGGTTAGGCGTTTCGCAGTATTCTGAATTGTTCCGCATTCCGGAGAATTTGTACACCGAGCAGGAATCGGATTTGCGCAAATCGGGTGAGAAAATCTTTGACTATGTCGATCCAAAGAACCGTGCGGTTCAAATCGAGATGGAAAAAGCTTGCACCCAGCACCTGAAAAATGTGGGCGCTTTTCTCGAGCCGGTTTTCACGCCCGTAAAGTTTGATGAGCAGGAATTTTCTATGGAAGCTTCGGTGATTATTCCGGTAAAAAACCGGGTGCGCACCATCGAAGATGCTATTAAATCGGTGCTTTCGCAAAAAGCGAATTTCAAATTTAACCTGATCATCGTTGACAACTATTCTACTGATGGAACGACAGAACTGATTCAGAAATATGCAGCCATTGATTCGCGGCTGATTCACATCATTCCCGAACGCAAAGACCTCGGAATTGGCGGCTGCTGGAACGAAGCGGCGAACAGTCCACTCTGCGGAAAATTTGCCATACAGCTCGACAGCGATGATATGTATTACGATGACACCACCGTTCAGCAAGTGGTTGATGCTTTTTATGCCCAGAATTGCGCCATGGTGGTTGGAACTTACCAGATGGTCAATTTTGCGTTGGAAGAAATTCCTCCGGGAATCATCGATCACAAGGAATGGACACCTGAAAATGGCCGCAACAATGCACTTCGCATCAATGGATTGGGCGCGCCACGGGCATTTTACACCCCGGTTTTACGCCGCATTCCGGTTCCCAATGTCAATTACGGCGAAGATTACGCGTTGGGATTGGCCATTTCGCGTCAGTACCAAATTGGTCGCATTTATAATCCGATTTACCTGTGCCGCCGCTGGGACGAAAATTCGGATGCATCGTTGAGCATCGAAGTAATGAATGCGCATAATTTGTACAAAGACCGCATTCGGACAATTGAGTTGAAAGCTAGGAAAAGGTTAGGGAAATGAGATTTTTCGCCACGAAGTGGCAGTATAGCCTAGCCCAAGGCAACGCCTTGGGTAAAAAATAATGAATGCCAAAATTCGTCCTGAAAGGACAACATAGAATCATTATTACAAAAGATATGTCGCAGTCATTATCCAAATTGTACGTGCATTTGATCTTCCATGTCAAGAATAACATTGGTCTAATCAGGCAGGA
>JAUYEQ010000471.1 GCA_030691295.1 Bacteroidota bacterium | reverse complement strand
GGTACGGCTGTTGACAATGGTGAAAAGTACCGTTGGATAATCGATCCGCTGGATGGAACCACCAACTATATTCACGGCATTTCTCCATATGCGGTAAGCATCGCTTTAATGGAAGATCAGGAAATTGTGCTTGGAGTTGTTTATGAGATCAGCCTGAATGAAATGTTTTACGCATGGAAAGGCAGCAAAGCTTTTATGAATGGCCGTGAAATTAATGTATCAACAGCAGCAGAAACAGCAGATTCGTTGATTGCCACCGGTTTTCCGTATTATGATTTCTCGAAACTCGATCAATACATGACCACGATGAACTATTTCATGCGCAACTCGCACGGATTGCGCCGTTTGGGATCGGCTGCCGCAGATATGGCTTATGTGGCTTGCGGAAGGTTCGAGGCTTTTTACGAACATGCCCTGCATTCGTGGGACGTTGCTGCCGGAATCATCATCGTAAAACAGGCGGGAGGAAAAGTTTGTGATTTCAACGGAGGAGAAAACTATTTGTTCGGTGGCGAAATGATTGCCTGCAATGCCAATTATTTTGATGAATTTTACCGGATTGTAAATAAACATCTGGGGTAAACTTTTAACTTTACCTAAAATAGTTTAGCGAATGATTTCCAGAATTGAAGTTTCAAATTACAGATGTCTTAAAAGGATTACTCAAGACCTTCATCCATTTCAAATTCTTGTTGGCCCAAATGCAAGCGGGAAAACAACTTTTCTTGATGTCATTACCTTCATGTCTGATATTGTCAATAGCGGACTGGATGATGCTATCGTTGCACGATCGCAGAATTATCTTGACTTAACATGGTCTGGTGCTGGTGGCGATATTGAAATGGCTATCGAATGTAAAATCCCGGAATCGGTCAACAAGCTGATGGGAGAAAATACCGAAATGAAATTTGTCCGTTACGAGCTGAAAATAGGAATGTCAGATACGGACGAACACTCAATAAAAGGAGAACGATTGATAATATTTAAAACTACTGAAGATCATACGCAAATTCCAAGAACTCTATTCCCGGATTTTATTTTTAGTCAGGGAGGGAATATCTTAAACAAAAAGTTTCTTCCCAAAAGCTACAAACAAATAATCAATAAAAACCCTTCAGGAAATGACAATTTCTATCCTGAAACATATTCAAAAGGTAGTGGCGGATGGTTGCCAAGTTTTAAGTTAGGTTATAAAAAATCTACATTAGCGAATCTGCCTGCAGATGAAAGTAAATTCCCTGCATCAACATGGGTGAAAGAATTTTTAAATAATAGTATCCAAAAACTAATTCTTAATAGTCAGAAAATCAGGGAGTCAAGCCGTCCTGGTCAGGGTCGCAACTTTCTACCTGATGGATCAAATTTGCCATGGGTTATTGAAGATTTAAAAAACAAGCATCCCGAATCGTTCAAAGATTGGTTGGAACATGTGAAAACTGCGCTACCTGACATCAAAGAAATCAACGTCCGTGAGTTCCCCGACACCAAATTCAAATACCTGAGAATAAAATACGACAACGGTATTGAGGTTCCAAGTTGGACTGCTTCAGACGGAACGTTAAGGCTACTTGCATTAACGCTTATTGCATATCTTCCAGATTTTAAAGGTATATTTTTGATAGAGGAACCTGAAAATGGCATTCATCCCAAGGTTATGGAAACGGTATTTCAATCGTTGTCGTCGGTTTATGATGCCCAGATTTTACTGGCAACACATTCTCCTGTAATCCTCGGGATTGCCAACCTTAAAGATGTTTTATGCTTTGCCAAAACAAAAGAAGGAATCACAGATATTGTTTCGGGAGATAAACATCCTCTACTTGCTGACTGGCAAGGAGAATCAAATCTCAGTACATTGTACGCAAGCGGAGTATTGGGATGAAAGACTTAATCATACTTGTTGCCGACCAAAACATGAGAGATTGTATCGAAGGTTTGATACCAAAGCTTCCACATGCTCTAAATATTACTTCTTTTACTTATGACATCTTTGTTCACACGAACAGAGATCCCGGTTGCAGAACTCAATCTCCTGCGTTCCTTGTGAGTTTTCAAAATAAGTATCGTTTCGGTCTTGTCATATTTGATAAGGAAGGCTGTGGGCAGGAATCAATATCAAGAGTTGAATTAGAGGAAAATGTTGAATCATCATTGTTTATTACGGGATGGAAAGATCGGGCAAGAACTATTGTAATTGAACCCGAATTGGAAAATTGGATATGGGTTAGATCTGCTCAATTAGCAGAAATTATCAATTGGGATAATATTGATTCCTTGTATCAATGGTTAGCAGATGAGAAATATCTTACAAACGATAGTCCAAAGCCCAAACACCCAAAAGAGGCATTTGAAGCAGCTTTATACATTTCTAGAAAGCGCAGATCATCTTCAGTTTATAAACAAATTGCCTCGCGGGTATCATTCAAAAGCTGCACAGATCAATCATTTTTGAAGTTTATTCAATGTATGAAAGATTGGTTTCCAAGCGAAGTGTAATACTTATTTCATCATAAATTACAATTAACAATACACAAAATGATCGAAAACGAAATTGCCTTAATCAACAAACAGCTTGAAAGTCTGAATGCCAAAAACTTCGATCTGGAAGCATGGAAAAGCCACACCATTATTTTTCTTGAACGTATTTTCGGGAAAGAGAGCAGCAAACTCCGCATGATCAAAGAGTTGAACTACAATTATTCGAGCTGGAGCTTGCGTGATGCAGCCGGAACCGGGAAAGACTCCGATCCGGTAATCATGAAAGCACGTGAAATTCTGGAAGCCACTAAACTCGAATTGGAACATCTGGGTGTTCCGAAACAGGAAGAAGAAAATCTGAAAATCTGGTCGTTACTTGAAGAAGAAATGACCGGAAAGCAGATTAAGGAGGTAAAACTGGTTTTGCAGTCGGAAGAACCCGAAAAAATGGAAAAAATTGCCAATATTTTGTACAACCTCGAAAAGGAAAGTATGGCGGTGGTGTTGGCTAAACTGCTGATCCCGTGAAAAAGTGGTCAGTGGTCGCATTGACAGTGTTCAGACACAGTGATCCGGTCTCAGTCTCAAAAAAGGAAATTAAAATTCAGAAAACATGAGTGGTTTCTCAAAAAAACATGTTCAATAACAAGCTAAAAGTGGAATAATTTCATAAGTGTTATAATTACGTTTATTATTTATTCCCTATTTTTACCGCTTCAAATTTGAAACATCTTAAAAATTGAATCATGATAAACTTAAAAGAATTAGAAATTTGGTTTATAACCGGTAGCCAGAATTTATACGGACCGGAAGTACTAAAACAGGTTGCTGCAAACTCAAAAGAAATGGGGGAGTTCCTCAATAATTCTGCCCAAATTCCGGTAACTGTTGTGTTTAAATCAGTAATGAAAAGTCTCGATGAAATAACCAATATTTGTATTGAGGCAAATGCAACCAGTAAGTGTATTGGTGTGGTTACCTGGTGTCATACCTTCTCTCCGTCAAAAATGTGGATTAACGGGCTGAAAATATTAAATAAGCCCATGCTTCAACTCCACACTCAGTATAACCGCGACCTTCCGTGGAGCGAAATCGACATGGATTTTATGAACCTGAATCAGTCGGCACATGGTGACCGCGAGCATGGTTTTATTTTAACCCGTCTCCGCAAGGCGCGCAAAGTGGTGGTTGGATATTGGAAAGAAGACGATGTTCAGGAACGAATTGGCGTTTGGAGTCGGGCTGCTGCTGCATGGTACGATATGCAGGGAGCTAAGCTTGCCCGTTTTGGCGACAACATGCGCGAAGTTGCCGTTACCGAAGGCGACAAGGTAGAAGCCCAGATTAAACTTGGTCTTTCGGTTAATACTTGGCCGGTGGGCGATATTGTGAAAATTGTAGATGGTGTGAGTGAGACCCAAATCGATAAACTGATTGAGGAGTACAACGAAACCTACGAATTCGACAAGGAAGCAATGGTGGGTGGAAAATACCACGACAGTGTCCGCTATCAGGCGCGTATTGAAGCAGGTATCAAATCTTTCCTTGAAGCTGGTGGCTTCAAAGCTTTCACCACTACATTCGAAGACTTGCATGGATTGAAACAACTCCCCGGATTGGCTTCACAGCGTTTAATGGCTGCCGGTTACGGTTTCGGAGCTGAAGGTGACTGGAAACATTCAGCATTGGTGCGCGCAGTTAAAGTTATGGGTACCGGATTAAAAGGTGGTTGCTCATTTATGGAAGATTATACTTATCACCTCAATCCAACTTCAGGATACAAAGCATTGGGCTCGCACATGCTCGAAATTTGCCCAAGTATTGCCGAAGGTAAAGCCAAGATTGAAGTTCATCCTTTGGGAATTGGCGGAAAAGATGCACCTGCCCGTTTGGTATTTAATACAATGACCGGCCCCGCAACCTGTACCAGTCTTGTTGACATGGGAACCCGTTTCCGTATGGTTGTGCACGATGTTGAATGTGTTGCACCGGAAGCAAAACTCGAAAAATTGCCGGTTGCCAGCGCATTGTGGACTCCGATGCCAAACCTGAAAATTGGAGCTGCCGCATGGATTTATGCCGGAGGCGCTCACCACAACGCATTTAGTCAGGCAGTTACTGCTGAATATATTGAGGATTTTTGCGATATGGCAGGAATTGAACTTGTACAGATTAACAAAGACACAAACATTACCGATTTCAAAAAAGAATTGAAATGGAATGACTTGTATTATTTGCTGTCAAATGGAATAAGATAAGCGGCGACAATATTTCGGAAGCCAAAATATCGATTAAGGAACAAGAAATAAGAAATGAGAAACAAGTATTTTGCTGTTTCTTATTTCTTATTCGATGTTCCTTATTTTTTTATCCTGAAGTTGCGTGATCGCTTCCGGTAAATTCTGCCGTTGGTAGTGACTTTCATGGGCCATGTTCAGAAATTTCAGGACATGAAAAGCATCAAAAACCTGGAAGAATCGTTTCCTGAAAGATTCAGGAGTAGCGCTGTTCCGGTTAATTTCTGACAGTTTCTCTTCCATTGAAACGGCATTTAAATATTCCTGAATACTTTGTGGCAATGAAGTAATGATTTCAGTGTAACGATTTGAACTGACATTGTAAAAACTATCTACATGGTCAAACAATATTTTCAGATCAAGGAAAGCATCAAAACGATAAGTTAGTGCCAAATCCTCGGTAAAGTTTTTCCATTTGGTCATTGCGGCTCCGGTTCCAAACGGAACCCTGTCGGAAACACGTCCTGAAGGATAAACAAATGCATCCGTAATTTCAGCCAAACGACCCAATTTGGTGAGTTTGTGCAAAAAGTAAAAGTCTTCGCCAGCCTGCCGCCGGTTCATACCGCCCTGTTTTACGTATGCGTCTGCTCTGACAGCAAAAGCCGATCCGATGGTGTAAATTGAATTCGGGAATCCGGCGAAATCCAAAGCCTGTTTGTAGTAATGGAGGTAATCCTCATACATTCGGATTCCCGCCTCCTGTCTCGCATCTTCCATCTCTTCAAAACGATGCCTGAAGTTAATGGTAGCTGCAAAACACGATTTGTTTTGCGAAAAAACCTGTTCAATCCGTTTCAGGTAGTTGGGCGAAACCAGACAATCTGCATCAAGAGAAACAATCACACCTTCAGGTCGGTTAACTGCACTGAAACGGCGGATTGCCTCATCCATACCAATTTTTCGTGCCATTCCGGCGCCTGCAAACTTTGCCTGTATTGAAGGAGCATAAAACGGATGAAGTACCAGATTTTGGCGGTCGTTTGTTTGCTTCCAGTCCAACAATTGATTAAATGTTTCGCGGTTGATTGCTTTTACTGGCTCCGGACTGCTCTCCGAATCGTTGACTACGACCAGCACTTCACAAAACGAATCAACCCGCTCGCAAGCCCATACCGATTCTAGTGTTCTGATTATTTCAGGTTCGTTCAGGCACGGAATCATTACAATCACC
>JAUYEQ010000465.1 GCA_030691295.1 Bacteroidota bacterium | reverse complement strand
GTTTCTTTTCCGTAGGTAAAAACTGCCAGAAATATTTTATTTCCACGCATCGACGGGAAAACCTGAATAGAGTCAATTGGCTCGACTCGGGCAAGTTTATCTTTGGCAGTGATGGTTGTGCCTTCCGATTGAATGTTCAGGGTATATTCACGTCCGGCAACACCCAAAAAGCTGGAATTTTGTGGTACAGTGTATAAACCTTTTTTCTGCTGATCCTCCACCAAAGTGATTGAATTTACAGGACTGGAATCGTCTGAAATAGAAACCACTGCTCCACTAATTCCCGGATATGCTATATCCTGATCAACCTTCAAGGTTTTGTACAGAAACACAGTTGGCCCATCCAGTGTGGTTATGCTGGCTTCAACACCAACCAAGTTCAGGTTTTCGTCGTTCAGTTTTACTTCCACAACGTCTTCGCAGGAAGTGAAGAGGAGAGCAAGCGTCAGAAGTAGGAAGACCGAAGACCGGAGACCGAATTTCGAAGCCTTTTTGCCAGTCGCCAGCCGCCAGCCGCCAGCCACTTTTTGTCCTGTGCCTATACCTTTTCTTATATTGTTTTTCATGATGATCAAAAATTAAAAGTTGAAATTATAAGTTACCGACGGAATCAGGCTTCCGATGATTGACAAACGGGTTGCCTCCGAAACATTGGGCTTTTCTTCATTTTGCCTGTATGTAATCGAATAAGCATTCCGGCGTGCATAAACATTGTAGATTGAGAAATTCAATGATTGTTTTAACTTTTTCCGGTCATTTTTCTTGAAGTCATAAGTTGCCGAAATGTCCAACCGGTGGTAATCCGGAATCCGGTTGCTGTTTCGTGCCGAATAGTAATAATATGTTGTACCCTGAACATCGTATTTGGCAACCGGGTAAGAAGTTGGATTTCCGGTTGAATAAACCCATGTTGAAGATATATTCCAGCGCTTGCTCAGATCGTAATTGGCTACCACCGAAGCAACATGGGTGCGGTCGTAACTCGATGGATATGCTTTTCCTTCGTTAATTCCGGGAACTTCGCGCATCGAACGCGACAAAGTATAGCTTAGCCAGCCCGTCAGTCGTCCTTCCTGCTTTTTCGCGTAAAGTTCCAATCCATAGGCGTAGCCACTTCCGCGCAGAAGTTCTGTTTCCAGGTCTTCTTTCAGGAACAATTCGGCGCCATCAATATAGTCGATTACGTTTTTCATCTTTTTGTAATACACTTCCGCCGAAGTTTCGAACATGTTGTTTTTAAAATTTCTGAAATATCCCAAACCAACCTGATTGGCAATCAAAGGTTTGATGTAATGATTACTGGGAAGCCAGATGTCGAGCGGAGTGGGAGAATTGGTATTCGAAATCAAATGCAGGTTTTGAGCCATTCGATTGTAGGATGTTTTTAATGAACTCTCCGGATTGAGCAGAAATTTTATCGCCAGCCGTGGTTCCAGATTGTGATAGGAAGGAGGAACCAGTTTCCCCGGACCATATTCGATTGTACCAATCACTTCTTCGTCATTTGGTCTGTCAGGATGAATGTATTCCCTGACAGTTGCTTTCCCGATTTGCTGAAAATAGGAATAACGTAAACCGTACCTCAAGGTCAGGCGGCTACCGATTGTTTGTTCGTTCGACACATACAGCGAATTGTCCAGTGCATTGTAATTTGTAAGTTTGAGATCTGTAAAATACGAACCCTCGTTGGCATCGACCGCTCCCGGTTCAAAATGATGATAAATAAGGTTAAATCCGAGCGTAAGTTTGTTTTTCGAATTCAGATACCAGGTAAAATCTTCTTTGAAGTTGTAATCCGAAATCTGTGAAGTCCAGTCGAACTGATCGGCTGCCGAACCCGGAACACCCAAATTATAGTTGTATCGCGAAAAAATGAGCGAAGTATTCGAGAATAACTTGTTGCTGAACAGGTGGTTCCAGCGGGCAGTTGATGTCAGGTTTCCCCAACGCATGTATATCGATTCGCCAGCCTTGAAATAATCGTCGCCGGTGTAGGCCGAAAAGTAGATGCGGTTTTTATCGTTGATCTGAAGATTGGTTTTCAGGTTGAGATCGTAGAAATAAAGCTGGTTGTCTTTTAATTCTTCAATACCAATTAGCTTTCCGACATAATCGGCATAAGTACGCCTTCCCGCAACGATGAAGCTCCATTTGTCTTTGATGATTGGGCCTTCAACTGTCAGCCGGCTCGAAATATTCCCGATTCCGCCGCTCATTCCCAGTTGCTGCGAGTTTCCGTCTTTCATGCGGATGTCGATGACTGACGAAGCTTTTCCACCATATTCAGCAGGAATTCCGCCTTTGTAAACCTGTACATCTTTAATGGCATCCGAATTAAATACCGAAAAAAAGCCCAGCAAATGCGACGCGTTGTAAACCGGAGCTTCATCCAGAATCATCAGGTTTTCGTCGGGACCGCCGCCGCGCACGTACAAACCGGAGCTTCCTTCGCCTCCGTTCTGAATACCGGGCAACAACGTAATGCTTTTGAGGATATCAACCTCGCCCATAAACGACGGCAGCTTTTTAATCATTTTTACCTGAACTTTCTCCATGCTCATCTGAAGGCTTTCCACGTTCCGGTTTTTCTTTTCACCGGTAACCACAACTTCGTCAATCTGTTTCGAATCCTCTTCGAGCATCACATTCATTTGTTTGCTTTCATTCAGATTGATAAGCGGGGATTGGGTCTGGTAACCAATAAATGAAAAATTTACCGTGTAATTCCCTTGTGGTACTGAAATAGAGTAAAATCCGTAGGGATTGGTAATAACGCCGGTTTTAATCTCCGGAATGTAAACGGTAGCTCCAATGAGGGCTTCGCCGTTTGCTTTGTCTTTAAGGTAACCGCTCAGGGTCACCATTCCCGCCAGGCCGGGAAACGACAGCGTGAGTAATAATAAAATTGTAAATAGTTGTTTCATTGTTTTCTGTTTTCTGAACACCACTGATACATACAGACCGCAACTTTTTTGATAAGTTGCAGCCGAAGGATCAGCAATTACTAA
>JAUYEQ010000459.1 GCA_030691295.1 Bacteroidota bacterium | reverse complement strand
TATTTCCATTTTTGGATACGTTCTTAAGGTTCCATTTGGGTGTTTGCCCTTGAAAATCGTCGTTAATTTTTACTGTTCCGGCTTTGCCTGCCACGATGCTGAACCAAGTTGTTTTGCAATTTTTACGTGTTGCCGAGACTTTGTATCCGCCCTCTGCCCTTAAATCTCTGAACGAAACATCTTCCCATTTTTTTGGAGTAGCTGGAAACAAACGAATAATGCCGGTGTTCATTTTCCCTGGCGTCGCGCTCCAACTTTGCAACAACATTTCCTGAACCGCCTGGGAAGCCAAAAAATTTCCTTCTAATGTAAAGGGACGATAGTTATAATCGGAATAACCACTTTTAGTTTGGTCTCCGTTGACGTGAAACCCGTTGCGTAACACAAACGCTTTCACGAAAATATCAAGATTTTTGACTGCTTCTTCGGAATTGCCCACCCTTGCCTGCATGCAGCTCATCCACGAAAAAGAATAACCACACCACCGGCTGGTGCCATTCTGCTCCAAATTTTTCAAACTTGCTTCTATCCTTTTCAAGTCATTGGCATTGCCCTCTTTCGTAATTAAATTGAAAGGATACAATCCGATGATATTAGAAAAATGCCTGTGGCTTTCCGATAATTCGCTGATAGCATCCAATAATAATGTTCCATCCGGTTTGGCATGGAAATCTCCGAGAGCGGAGGCTGCCTCCGACCATTTTTTTGCTTCCGATGGTTTGTTGCAAGCGGTAGCCATTTCTTCCAAAGAAAGAAACAACATTTTCAGGCACATTAAATCATAATTGCTATTGGGTTGTAACCATGCTTTGGAACTATTGTCATGAATTTCAGGTGAAGTGGATAAAGGCAATTTCAGAATTCCTTTTTCGTCTGGCTTGAGCAATCCCAACATACATTCGCCCACTCCCGAACACCATGGATAAGCTCTTTCTTTTAGAAAAATGTCATCAGCGCTGTACAACCAATGAAGATAGAAAAGGTGGGCACTCCAGGCGCTCATGGTAGGTGACAAGCTATACTGCCCCCCATCCTCCTAAAGGCTGACCGGCATAAGACATCACCCCCGGACAGGCCAATCCGTCGGTTTCGTAAAAATATTTGGCAAAATCCCTGAAAACCTTGCGCCTGTCCCATAAATAATTGATATAAGAAAGACCTTGGTCAAATCTACCTGATTCCTGATAGGCCATATAGGTCATTTGTGTATTGAGGTCATTGTGGTAATCGCCTTTCCAGGGTGGCAACGAACCATTGTCGGCTGTCCACACACCTTGAAGCGGCATGGGTGGCGCATCAGCCCGGGAAGCGGCACCATAAAAATATTGAACCAAATTGTATTGCCTTTGTACAACTTCATCTGGAATACTAATGCTTGACTGCAGCCAAAATTTCTCCCACCATTGTTTGTGTTTTTTCAAAGCTCCCTCATAGCCTTTACCCAAAGCCAATGCGCATCGCTGTTTCGCCAAAGACAAAAAATCAGAAGTGTCGTTGGTTGTGGTAATGGCTATTGCAAGCAAGGTTTCGTTTTGGATTTGCCTGGACTGCACATATACACAGTATTTCAATCCATCGGCCGCTTCTTGTATGTACCATTGCGCATTATCTAACTTCCCTTTTACTGCTTCCGGGTAGCCTAATTTCTCCATCGTGCCCCCACTCGAAATGCTGGCTTCGACTTGCATATTTCTGCGATAGATGTCCATGTTACTAAGCAAATTGACTCTATTCGGAATCATTCCTTTTATTGAAAGTAATACTACTGGTTCGGTGGCGCAGTAAATTACTTTAATTTCCGAATTCGAAATGAAATGGGCAATCCCTTCGGCTGAAGACAAATTCAATTCAAAATTTTTGACAATTTCAGAAACCGGTAATTGAATCTCCATACGCCCGGCAGATAATTTGGTTGGAGTCACACCACCATAAGGCTTATCCCACTGATCATTGACCTCTTCGTATTTTCCCTGACCGATTAATTTCGCTCCTTTTTTATAGGTATATTTTTTCCACCAATCGGGTTCCCCATTGGTGCGTTCGTCCCACAAATCGCCCCGATCTAAGGATAACCGAATGGTATTATTTTCACCCCACAATAGGCCACCCATCAAACCGTTGCCCAACGGAACAGCCTCATCCCAAGTATTTATAGGTGCTTGCAAAATCAGATTATGGTTTGGTTTTGGCAATTCTGGCGAGTATTTTTTTTGTGCAAATACACAACTCAGATGCAGGGTCAAGACCAACAGAAGAATGTATTTCATAACTATTATTCGTTTCATTAAAAGTTTAAACTTACTTGAATCATAGAGGAAACTTTACTCATCTGTAGTCAAAAGAGAAAACTCTCCAATACTCATTTGTTTTGCATCCTCAAGAATACTAATCGCTTTCAATCTGATTTTTTGTCCTTTTACGGGAGAAAAAGTGATTACCTGTTCTATTCTATTGTGTTTGATATTCGAGAATTCACCCGATGCTACCAGCTTATCTTCTACATAAAATTCGTAACGTACGATATGCCCCTGAATACCTGGCCCTTGGTTGGGAGTGTATATAAATCCCCTGATTGTTTCCAAATTCTGAAGTGCAATCACCAGCTCGTTTTTACCTTCGGGTAAATAGTATGCCCAATAGCCATTCCCATCGAACATTACAGATGTTCTTTTATCATCAATACCCACAACCTTATATGATGCTGATGGAATATCAAAACGGTGAGTTCCTACGGGACCTTTTTTATTTTGCCTGCGATCGTAAGCCACAGCCTTTACAACCCCCTTTTGCATGAAAACAAATGGCTGGTTATACAATTTAGCCGATTGGAAAGTGGGATCGCTTCCGTCAAGTGTATAGTATATCTCCGTTCCTCCATTCGAAGCCTCTATCCTGACTACATCTTTTTCGTTTCTTGTAATCGTTGGCTCTTCCATTAACATGGGGGCAAGAAACGCTTCAACATTGTTTATACATAAAGGGCCTTTGGCATCCGTAAAGTTAATCCTTATGCGTGCGGCGTTTACGGTAGAAAAACGAATGATACGCTTATAACCAACGGTTGTCATAGAATCTTTTGTGACTATTGGAGACCATTTTCCATTGGATTCTGTTTCCACATTAAAGGATGCAACCCGTTGTCCTAAAGTGATATATTCCTGAATCATCAATCGGTTTAACAAAGTCGGCCTTCGCAGGCTAAAGGTTAACGAACCTTGATTTATACCATCTGAAGTTGCCCAATAGGTATCCCAATTGCCATCAGTTACTTTGGCGGCAGCATAAATATTTCCCCGTGAATCAGAAGCTGTGACTTTGGCGCCTTTCAATACATTTACTTTTAATTCATTCTTCATGACCTGATACCAGTTAATAATACGTGCTGAATCAACAGGATGAATTTTGCCGTTTAACGCTACAGGGAAATTCAAGAGGAAATTCGCATTTCGCCCTACAGATTGGTAATAGAGATTTACCAGATTTCCAACCGAACGAACCTGATCATCTTCCCAGGGGTGATAAAACCATCCCGGGCGTATGGATACATCGCATTCGGCAGGAAGCCATTTATCACCATGCTTCATCCCTCTTAGGAATTCCCATTTACCGTAGGACATTGGAGACCAATTGGTCTCTCCGGCATAACCACTTTCATTTCCGATCCAGCGAATATCAGCGAAATTTCCTCCGAAAATCATTGCCGAAGGATGTTTGGCTTTTATCATATCGAGGGTTTTTTCGTATTGGTAATAATTTGAACTGATAGACCGGGTTTCCCTGGCCCCACCATACCATCCGTCACCGCCATTAGCGCCGTCGAACCAGTATTCGAATAATGGCCCGTAATTCGAAATCAGTTCATTTATTTGTTCGTGGTAGATTTTTACATACTCTTCCTTTCCATAATATGCACTATTCCTATCCCAAGGAGAAAGGTAAATACCAAATTTCAAACCCTGACGCTTACACGCATCCGATAACTCCTTTACCACATCGCCTTTACCATTGCGCCAGGGTGAATTTCTCACACTATATTCCGTTGTTTTGGTAGGCCATAAACAAAAGCCATCGTGATGTTTTGCGGTAACGATAACCCCTTTCATCCCACTAGCTTTGAGGGTTGAAACCCATTGTTCACAATTCAGATCGGTTGGATTGAACGTAGATGCGGGAGTATCTCCGTATCCCCATTCTAAATTATTAAATGTGTTTAACCCAAAGTGGATAAAAGCATAAGTCTCCATTTTTTGCCACTGAATTTGATCAGGAGTGGGAACAGGTAATATGGGGCGTGGTGGTAGTTTATCATTAGCCGAAAGAGTAATATTTTTCTTTTCTGAAGTGTCTTGTGCCTTCAACAGAACTTGAGAACCGCAAAGAAGAAAAAATATGGTTATGCTATAAATTGTTCGCTTTTTCATCTATTTAATTTTATAATTTTTCAATTTTATACTTTACATCTTTTGTGACGGTCTTCCATTCATCTGTTCTGAAAGGCCCGGCAGGAAATCCTTCCTGATTAAACAGATTACAATCGCTGGCATCACCAACCCATCCAAAATGAACTGCAATTGGGTTTTCAACGTTTTCGCAGAAAAGGGTTACTGTATTCCCTTTAATGAAAGCTTTGGCATAATAAAATATCTGGTCTTTCCCCGCAACTTCAAAGCCTTTGATGTAGCCATATTTATCGGGGGAGAATAAACCGGTTCCGATATTTTCAAATGACAGAATGATTTTATTTCCGGTTACTTCCATTGATTTATAAGTGGGTCCACTGCAAATCATTGGCTTACTGTAAACATTATTTAATGCAAGAGCAGCCAATCGTTTACCAACATCCTGCTTGTTTGCTGGGTGAATATCAGAGGGGTCTCCAATATCTGTAGTAACACACATGCCGGTATTTGGCAATGATAATGTCATGGTTTGTGCTTCCCTCAATTCTGCCCAGCCACATCCTTCATTGCTGTTGCCACCTGTTTTATAGGTTGCCAGTTGCACAAAATAAAATGGCATGTTTGGGTTATTAAATTTTTGTCGCCAATCATTTATTAATAATGGAAATGCTTTTCTATACTGGTAAGCCCTTCCGGCATTTGACTCTCCCTGGTACCACAATACGCCCTGAAAAGCAAATGGGATTAAAGGATTTATCATTGCATTATAACAAAGAGAAGGCAATGAATTTGCATTTGGTACTGTTTTTACAGATTCTACCTGAAATTTCCAATTTTCACTTAACGGAATATAATTTTCTCCTATTTTGAATTTTAAATCTGCCGCATCGTCCTGAATTCCACCACCGCCTCTATTGTCAACTACTCTGACTGCAATTACATTCTTCCCTTCTTTCAATAACCCGGCAGGAAGGTTGTATTTTCGAAACTTATCCCATTTGTAGGTGCTTCCAACTTTAATTCCATTTACATACGTGATATCTTCATCAGCAATTTCCGAAAATTCCAGTGTGGCTTTTTTATTGATATCAATGGATGACAATACGATAGTTTTCCGTAACCAAACTGCAAAATTCAACTCTTCGATACTTTCTTTGTCCCAAAGTTGTGGTTCGTTTAGCGCGGGCCATTTGGAATCATCGAAAGAAACTTCCTTAAATAAACTGGCATTAAGGTCTTTCAGTTTTGTTCCCTGCAACGCTTCAATCCTTGATTTGCTGCCTTGTATTTTTGATTCATAAAGAGAATCAAAATTAATTTTGGGCATTCCTGCAATCATTTCTTTGAACTCATCGCTGCTTTCAAAGCCTTGGCGGCTTATCCAGGTTTCAATATTGGTGCCGCCCCAGCAATCATTGATTAAACCAACCGGTACCTGAAGGCTGTCGTAAAGGTTTTTCGAAAAAAAATAACCTACTCCTGAAAAACCGGCAACCGTTGTTGAATCGCATACTTGCCAATCTGCCGGTTTAAGATCATATTCGGGAGATGAGCCAATGGAATGCAAAATTTTAATGTGGCGTATGAATGGATAATTGGCCGATGCTATTTCCTTTTTTGCATTGTTTGAATGGCCTACAGTTCGTTCCATATTGGATTGACCGCTACAAAGCCATACCTCGCCAACGAGAACATTTTCTATATGGATACTGTTTTTGCCCTTGATGGATAATTCGTAGGGGCCACCTGCAGTTTCAGCATCCAGCCTTATCGTCCATTTACCATTTCTATCCGCTTTGGTTGTTTTAATCTGTTTATTAAATCGAACTTCCACTTTTTCATTGGTATCTGCCCAGCCCCAAACCGGAATTAGAACATTGCGCTGCAACACCATATTGCTGGAAAATATTTTCGGCAAAGTCACATTTGCAGAAACGGTAATGCTACAAATGAATAGAGAGATTATTAATAAAAAAACTTTCATGAAAAAATAACGTTGTTAATGAATTGATTACTTATTGGAATAAACCCGGACATAATCCACCTGCATCTCACAAGGGAAAATAGCACTATCTATTTCGCCTCCCCAACCACCACCAATAGCAAGATTCAGAATTAAAAAATAGGGTTTGTCAAATGGCCAACCTTCATTGGTCGCTACTCTTCCATTTTCTCCTTTATAGGATTCATAGAATAATTTATCGTCGATGTAAAATTTGATGTATTGTTCTGTCCAATCAATGGCATACTTATGGAAAGTATCAAACACATCATTAAGCTTTTCGAAATGGGTAACCTGAGTACCTTTAATATGATTGTAAAGTTGGGAATGCAGTGATACATGAACGGAATTTGGATTTTTTCCCACATGCTCCATGATATCAATTTCGCCACAGAGAGGCCAATTTTCTGACTTATCTATAAGGCTTACCGGGAGCATCCAAATAGCAGGCCAGGTACCTTTTCCGGCAGGCAATTTTGCCAGCACTTCTATCCGGCCATATTGAAGCACAATTTTTTTATAAGTCGTTAGTTTGGCGGAGGTATAGTGTTGATTTTCATAATCCTTTTTCAATGCAACTATATGTAATTTGCCATCCTTTACAAACGAGTTCTCCAGCGATTTTGCCAAATAGAACTGTTTTTCTCCATTTCCCCAGCCATGCCCACCAACATCGTAGCTCCACCTGGCAGAATCGGGTAATCCATTGACATTAAACTCGTCGCTCCATATTAATTTCATTCCTTTGCCGGGAGTTGAGTCAGTACCTTGTCCGTAAATACTTTGAACGGATAAGCATCCGATCAGTAATAAACCATATATCAGTTTTATTATCATCTCTGTTTTTAATTTTTAATATTTGTGATCCTTGCCTGATGTTAATTGTACAACAGGCAAAATTCAAACCCTTTTGAAGTAAAAAAAATGGAGGAGGCATTACCTGACTCCTCCATTTTAATTTGGTTTTTCATAACTGCATTTCAGAAAATGCAATTGCGATTTCATTTGTTATTGTAAGTACCATGGAACTTTGTTAATTCCATCAAATCCACCATATTGCTCATCAATCGCTTTTTTGTAATTTACCGGATTAGTTACATTTTCATTGGTGTCATACTTCGAGCGTTGAGGATATTTTGTTGGATCTTCAGGATTCATGCTGGTAGCCGGATCTAAAGGGAACACAGGATAACCTGTACGTAGAAATGTAGGATAATAGTTTGAACCAGCTTGAAAGTATTCGATAAGCCATCTTTGCATCCAGATTTGTTTCTCGCGATCCAGTTTAGTTCCACCTGTTTTATAGGCGGCTTCACCTGTAAAGTAACCATCAATATAGGCTTGATCAATAGGCATTCCATGAGCAATACCTGCCTGTCCTGTGAATGGAGGCTGAACCTCTCCCTGCTTACCCGTGCTAAGATGATAAGGTAAACTCTTATAATAAGCAAGCTGTGCTTTTACACCGTTTTCATAATAAGCCTTTGCATCACCAGATAGCCAACCTTCTTCTATCGCTTCAGCAATGATGAAACACTGTTCTGAATAGGTAATTTTAAGCCAGGGGTCTCCAATTCTACTGACAGTATAACGAATGTTTACCAAAGAATACAAATTTGCAGCTCTGCCAATAGCTAACTTATCACTGGACAGTTCTGTAGGAGCTCCATTATAAGCGTCAAAATCAGAGGGTAATTTAGTCCCCAAAGGAGGAATTAAAGCTAATGCCGGCTCAACGAAATAAAACAATCTGCGATCTTTCAATAACTTTAAATTATCAATCAATAATTTTGAACCGCACGAATAAATCCTATTGGTTTCTCCCTGATACATAGGATTGGAAGCGTTTGGATTATCAAAATATTTTAATGTAAAATCATCAGCATAACCAGTCATTAAATTATTGGCCGCTACTATGGCCGCAAAACGGGCTTTTTGAGCAGCAGTAGCTTTTTTACTGATCGTTTGTATCACTTTTAACTGCATGGTATTACAAAGTTTGCGCCATTTGGTAACATCGCCACCATACATGATATCGCCACCAAAATTAGCACCTTTGGCAAATAAAGCCTCAGCAGCTTCAAAATCTTTAAGTACTGACACAATTACATCGGCTGACTTGTCATACTTAGGCTGAGTGATTCCCTCGCTTGCCATTCCGGTCTCAGAATACGGGATATCACCTAAAGCTATTGTCATATTAAAGCCCATTTCAGCTTTCAAATATAAGGCTAATCCTTGATAGGAAGGCTCTGTTGGGAGTCCTTTGGCAAATTCAACCATCCTTTTTAGATCAGTTAACCTCTTGAAACCACTAAAACCATAATAAGGATAAGGATTATAATATTGACCACCAATATTAGAGCTTCCGTCAAGTCGTGTAGTAAGCTTCAACCATAAATTACTGTTGGACCAATCCGTTGCATTTGGATTAAAAAATCTATAGTTATCTTTCAATACCTGAGTAGCAATCATATTTGACGGAACAGTTACTGCTGCATCAGGGTTTGTATTTAATTCCTCAAACTTGCTGCATGAAACTGCAACTGCAAGAGAAATTAGTGCTAAAAATATATATTTTAAATTTTTCATTGTTCTAATTGTTTAAAATGTAAGTTTAACATTAACTCCAAGGTACCTTAATGCCGGATCTGAGAGATCTTCAGCAGATCCGGTTGCATTTCCATTAGTTCCCCATGGAGCATATCCACCACTGTCAGGGTCAGAATATTTGAAATTTTTTGCCCATAAAAGTACGTTTTGTCCTACCAAACTAACTGATGCAGCCTTGGCATAACTATGCAGATATTTTTTTGGAACAGTGTAAGTTAAAGCTAATTCACGTAGTTTAATGAATGTCTTTTCATGAGTATCTGCAGGTGTAGTCCTGGCTCCCCATACACTATTGCTGTGCTCTGCATTCACGTAATCCTTATAGGTAGTTTTTATATCATTAGGAGCAAAAACACGGGTATCACTGGTAATATTCCCATAAACATCATACCCAAACGTTCCTGATACAACTTTTACACCATCACCAAGAAAGTTTTTAGAACCGGGAGTAGCAACGTCTAATGCTCTCTCAGGGGTAACAGATTCAGGATGTACCCCTGATCTCCACATAAAACCGTCTGTTGATGAGTTCATATTACCGCCACTTACACCATCAAAAGAGACAAATAAACTAAAATCCTTGTATCTTAAAGTTGAATTTACACCCCATATAAAATCAGGATCTATGTAGCCTAATTTTGTGTCATAAGGATTAAATTGCAATTGTCCGTTAGCCCATACTCTTTTCCCGGTTGCAGGCTCACGCATATAATCCAAACCATACAAAACATCAACCCGTTCTCCAACTGCTGTATAACTATTTTTTGGGGAATAGATCGCATCTAACTTAGTATATTTGCGCGCAAAAGTGGACCAGTTAATGCCCATATCCCATTGCCAGTCTTGTGATTTAACAATGGCGCCACCAAGTGCGATCTCCCAACCACGACGGGATTGTTCTTCATCAATATTTATGTATCGACCAGTATATCCGGAAGCTCCTGATAATGGCGCTGTTTTCACAAAGTCGTACATATGTTTATCATAGTAGGTAACATCAAAATTCAAACGATTTTTAAACAGCATGGCTTGCAATCCTACCTCTGACGTATTAGCGCTTGCAGGAAGAAGGTCTAATCCATATAAGTTACCAGGGGCAGCAGCGCCGTTCAAAGTATTCCAAGTAGCAGGATTAATAGTAAAAGCGCTATTCACAGTAGTTTCATAAATTCCGGCCGGAGTTTTTGACATGGTCCAGGAACCTCTCACTTTCAATAAATCAAGCCAATTGGTTGTTCCAGGTAAAAATTCTGAAATCACAAGACTTGCTGCTACCGATGGATAAAAGTAGGATTCAGCCTGTGTATTTACCATTGTTGAATTCCAGTCATTACGACCTGTTGCTTCTAAATACACCCATTTATTATATGACACAGCAAAACGACCATAAATAGAATTTACCTGTTGACCTCTAGAATAAGTTGATGTTC
Organism: Bacteroidota bacterium; assembly: GCA_030691295.1. GTDB lineage: Bacteria > Bacteroidota > Bacteroidia > Bacteroidales > Prolixibacteraceae > Aquipluma. The sequence goes on along the minus strand of JAUYEQ010000459.1, from coordinate 19,870 downwards.
CGGCAGGATTTACCGATGCTTTTAAGGAGAAGAAATCAGGTACAGAAAGTCCTCCATTCGTCGAACCCAGAATATTATTATCCTGGTTACGGTATATTGTTCCTCCTGCAAGATATTCTACCTTAAATTTATCAAACGACCGATCCCCTGTTAGTAGCAAATCAGTATTGATACTTTGTCCTTGAGTTTGTCCAATCATATAACCTCCGGTACTTCCACCAATCCATGTGTTTGCATTTCCAGGTACACCTGTATTTCCACTTGAAGTTCTGGATCCCCATGCAATTCTTAACTGCCCTTTATCGGTGTAATAATCAAATCCTGAACGAACACTCGCTTTCAACCAATCGGTTAATTGATAACTCATTGACAAATCCACATTATAAATATCACGATGCACCTCATTCGTTCTTTCCCAAATGTTAAAATACGGATTGTTCTGCTGCGGTAAGGTGTAGTTTTGTGTCTGGTGTGGTGTAATCCAATAATTATCCTTATAGTCCAAAATATTGAAATCAGCAGATGACCAGATTAGTAACGAATACATTGGATCATAACCAGTATAGGAATTGGTTGACTGATTTGGTGTTACCTTTTTAGAATAAGACATGTTTGAATTCAACTTGAATTTGTCTAAATTAATATCTCCACCAAAGCTGTAAGTATAACGATCGGCTTTTTGATTGGGATATACTCCTGTATTTTGAGTCCAGTTAACCGAACTCCGAAGAGCGAGTACATCACCTTTATATCCAACATTAACATTATTGTTGGTGATATAAGCTTGTTCCAGAAAATTAGCAAAGTTGTCTTTCCCGGAAGCAACATAGGGGTAATCTGCATAAGCCTTCAAAAAGGGATCCCATTGATTACGGACTGTTCCGTCCATCAGCGGTCCCCACGAAGAATCAGAGTTTTTATCGTAAGCATTGTTACCACCACGACCATAAGTACTTTGTTGTTCAGGTAAAGCTAAAAATCCGGCGCCAAACATGGTGTTGGATGCAACATCAACTGACAATCCAGCTAAATTAGAAGTACCATTTTTAGTTGTAACCAAAATGGCACCACTTGCTCCACGAAATCCATAAAGAGCCGAAGCAGTTGCTCCCTTCAGTACGCTCAATGATTCTATGTCTTCTGAAGATATATCGGAAAGCGTCTTATTTTGATATGCTACTCCGTCAATTACCAATAAAGGATTCTCACCACGAATGGTAACCACTGGAGCGCCATTAAAATCGGGAGTGTTCCTAACTAAAAGTCCCGCGACTTTACCAGTAAGAGAGGATGCAACATCAACTGCGGAAACTTTTTGTAAGCTCTCTCCTGAAACCCTTTGAACCGAATAACCAAGAGCTCTTTCTGAACGTCTGATGCCGAGGGCAGTAACAACCACCTCGTCAACGCCAAAGGTTTCAACTTCCATTACAACTGCCAGATTACTCTTGTTACCCACAAAAACTTCCTGACTTTTCATGCCAATAAACGAAAATTGCAGGGTCGCATTTTCAGGAATACCGGCAAATGAAAAACTGCCATCACCGGATGTGACAGTTCCTGTTTGTGTACCTTTCACAACCACAGTAACCCCCGGCAATCCTAATCCTGCATTGTCAGTTACTTTTCCTGAAACAGATTTCTGCTGCTGCATAAAAGAAACGCCGTCAGCGGGTGTAATAATGATGTGACGATCGCGGATTAAAGTGTTTACGGTTCCGGCTTCGAAAATCTTCGAAAGAATGACTTCTATCTTTTCATTCTTTACTTCAACATTTACTTTTCGTTCAACATCGATTAATTGATTGTTGTACAGAAAATAGAAATTGCTCTGATCTTCAATCTGCCCCAACACTTCTCTGACCGTCGAGTTTTTCATGCTCAGCGACAAGCGTGTTGTTTGTGAATAACTGGCTCCTGCAAGAACCTGAAAAGTGCTTATCAGGATAAGAAATAGTGAAACCCGCATAATTTTAAAGGTTTTTCGGTGTCCGGAAAAAACCGAACAACAGATTTTCATCTTTTTTTTCATAGATTTGAATGATTAAATTTAGTAACATTTATTTATCTGCCCGCAAGGGTAACCCGAGAGGAAGTGTTGGCGCACTTCCTCTCTTCGTTATAGAGAATTACTTTTGGATTGCCATTTAAATTATATCTTTTTACTGATTAGAACTTTTGATTTTGTTTGCGACTGATTATTTTTTCCAATTGATGCCGGAATGTATTTGATCCGGATTGGTGATGATAATCCAAGTAATTCGATGACCTGAAAAAGGGATTCGTTTTCGAAAGTGGTGGTAAACCGGTAATTCATGATTTCCGGATCCTGAACTGTCACTTCAATTCCATACCATCTTTCTAGTAACCGGGCAACTTCGCTCATCGGCGTATTGTCGAAAACCAGTTTTCCTGAATGCCAGGCAATGTATTTGTTTATATTTTCGTTTCCGATGGTCGCTTTATCGCTTTCTTTTTCAATTACTGCACGGTCACCCGGATGCATTATTGCTTCCTGTGTGCTGGAATTTCGCTTCAAGCTCAAAGCAACCTGACCTTCTTCCAGTACCACTTCAATATTTTTGTCTTCAGCAAAAGCTTTGTAATTGAACCGCGTTCCCAAAACTTTCACTTTCACGTTGCCAGATTGAACGATAAAAGGTTGTTCGGGATTTTTGGCTACATCAAAAAAAGCTTCGCCCTGCAAATCAATATCTCTGCTTTCTTTCTGGAAAGGGATTGAAAACTTAATGGTACTCTCCGCGTTCAGCCACACTTTTGATCCGTCGGGCAAAACCACCTGAGAACGGGTTCCGGGAGGACTGGTTATTTCATGAAAGGCAAACTGTGAAGGCGATGTTTTTTGTGGATTGAAAAAGAGCCAGGCAGAGGCAAGCAGCAACGGAATGAAAAGTATTGCAGCAATCCGGCTAAGTGTATTCAGTAAAGAAATTGTTTTTTTGCCATTTTGTATTTGGCCTTGCACCTTTGTAAATGCAATTTTACTGTCAATATTTTCAATTTCTGAAATAATACGAACCGCTTCGAGAATCTGTTCCGCAGGCTCCTGAGCGACCCGATCTTTAATCAGATCATTTAATTTTTGTTGTATGTTGAAGTTATTTGTCATTTCAATTTCACGAATGGTATTTAAACTGTTTTCAACTAAAACAACTGAAACAGAAAACACACGTATCCGAAAACTGAATTCCCTGAAAATAAACTATTGATAGATTCCGAGCAGAACCAGTAAACCAACATAGTCTTTCAATTCAACCCTTAGTACTTTCAGCGCTTTGCTGATCTGAGTTTCGACAGTTCGTTTGGAAAGATTTAATTCGGCAGCGATTTCCTCGTTTTTCAGGCCGCGCATACGGCTCATGATAAAAATCTCCCTGCATTTTTCAGGGAGAAGGTCAATTGCTTTTTTTATTTTTTCCTGAAGTTCAGTGGCAATGTACAAATCAGGATCGTAAACCAAATGATTGTTGGAAAGTTCTGTCACCGACCTGATATACTTTTCTTCGATCATTTTGTGTTTCAAAAAGTTCAGGCTGCCATTTTTAACAGACAAAAAGAGGTAATTTTTGAGCGAGTCAGACGGAACAATTTGTTGATGTCTTTGCCAGAACCTGACAAAAAAATCCTGCACAATTTCTTCGGCTTCCAACCGGTCGGTGGTAAATTGTGTGGCATACATCACCAATCCGGGGTAATAAAAATGGAACAACAACTCAAATGCGGTCTGATCTCCGTTTTTAAGCCGGAGAATCAGATCTTTCTCATCTATTCCCTGAATGCTTTGCATAACAGCAAAGTTAGAAAAATGTTTGTTATTCGGTGTCACTTTGCCAAAAGCGAAAATGAGTGCAGGCAATTTATTGGTTTTGCAACATGTTTTTAACGTTGATCGTTTAAGAAATAGTTTGTTGCTGCCGGGAAATTAGCGTTGGCAGTAAAGTAAATAATTATCCAGAATCTAACAAATTTCTTAATTTCGAATCCTTATTCATTTTCAAACGCTATATGGGTAATCAACGAAATCTGGTAAAGACGCTCGGATTGGGATATGTCATCATATTTGTAGTCGCAAATATAATTGGATCAGGAGTGTATAAGAAAATTGCTCCGATGGCCGCCGAACTTCATTCTTCGTCGTGGATACTGATGGCCTGGATTGTAGGAGGAATTATCACCCTTTTCGGCGCATTGAGCAATGCCGAAGTTGCCGGATTACTGGCCGATACAGGAGGCGAATATGTTTATCTGAAAAAAATTTACAACCGTTTTTTTGCTTTTTTATATGGCTGGTCGCTGTTTACCATCATTCAAACTGCAACTATTTCCTCTTTGGCTTATGTTTTTGCCCAGTCGCTGAACAGTATCATTCCCATACCCGAAGTATTTTCATCGCTGCAACATCTTTCGATAGGAGGTGTTTTCTTCCCATTTCAGGATTTTGGGGTTAAGCTTGTTGCCATATTGCTGATCCTGATATTAACAATTCTCAATATTTCAGGATTAAAGAGTGGGGCAGGGGTGAGCAAAGCCATACTCTTAATGGTATGTGCAGGCCTGCTTTTGATTATTGTTTTTGGACTAAGCAGTTCGGTTGCCACACCTGCCAATTTTATGGATAGCCAGGATCTTATCAGTGGAACCGTTACCTTCTCTTCCTTTTTCACGGCAATGCTTGCTGCTTTCTGGGCCTATCAGGGATGGGTTTCTGTTGGTTTTATAGGTGGAGAGATTAAAGATGCCACCCGTAATATTCCGAAAGGAATTGTGATGGGTGTTTTTGTGGTAATCGCTGTTTATCTGCTGGTTAATGTGACTTACATGTCGCTTTTATCGATTCCTCAATTAACTCAGGTTCACGAAGCGGGCAACCAGATTGCTGCTGTTGAGGCTGTCCGGAGTTTCTGGGGAACCGGAGGGGTTTTGTTCATTTCGCTGCTGATATTGCTGACCACACTGGGATGCACCAATGCCAGTATTCTTACTGGTTCGCGTCCATATTATGCGATGGCCTGCAACGGGCTTTTCTTTTCGGGTATCAAAAAGCTGAACAAATTTAATGTGCCCTCCAACTCGCTTTTGTGGCAGGGATTATGGGCTTCGGTGCTGGTGCTTTCGGGTACTTTCGATCAGTTGACCGACATGGTAATTTTTGCCGTTTTTATATTTTACGGAGCGACTACACTGGGTGTATTTATCCTGCGGCGCAAAATGCCCGACGCGCACCGGCCTTACAAAGTGTGGGGATATCCGGTTGTTCCAGCCATTTTTATTCTTTTTTGCATCGGGCTGTTCGTCAATACTATTGCAACCCGCCCACGCGAAGCTGTTATCGGATTGATTCTTATCCTTTCAGGAATACCGGTTTATTTTTTCCTGAAATGGAAATATTCAAACAAAGAGGATAATGAAACGGAATAATCAATTTGGGTAAATGAACGGCTATTTGTTCCAGAAATCAGGCATTCCACCATGTCCACGGGCTTTTACCGGAGCCTGTTCAACTGGTTTAATTTTGGCTGTATGAATATCGAACAAACGTTTGGCGGTTTCCATCATGGCTTCAACCTGATGCTGATAAGGGCGGTCGGTTACATCAACCAGACCGCAGTTGTAGTTTTCTCCATCGCGGCGGCCTGTTAAATCCTGGTCGCACCACTGGAACCAGGCTGTTCCAATCAGTCCCGGATGCTGGTATGCACGTTCGGTATAGTAACGATAGGCAACACCTCTTTCTTCCTGCGAATTTACCTGCCAGAGTGATTGTGCCATTCCGCGGTCAACCGTTCCGAAGTGATACTCACCAATAATCATTGGCAAACCGGTCATTTCCATTGCACGATCCATCATTTCCTTTTTTGGATAAATATCGTAGCAGTTGAAGCTGAACACGTCGAAAACATCTTTGCATATTTCCAGAATTTCGCGGTCGATGTGCATCACATTTCCGAAGCGGATACCCAGATTGAGGTGGTTGGGATCGTATTTTTTGATGGCCGTGTCAACCGTTTCGAGGAAGATGCGGAACGTTTTAAATATGAACTGCTTCCGGTTTTCAGGTGTATCGCCTTTGGCCAGCCAGGCCGTCAGTTCTTTTTTGATCGGACGATCGTCACCTTCCAGAATCATGTCGCAAAGCCTTAGTTCCTGTTCGAGCCATGATGGTTCGTTTCCGGTAAAATAGCCAATTAGCCAGGGATTATCTTTGTATTGTTCAACCGATGCTTTGCAACCTGCATCAACTTTCGATGCAAAATCATTGGCATAAACATCTGGCAATCCCATCAGTCCGCCCTCGATTCCAACACCCCGCAATTGAAACATAAATGCTTTGCGGTTCATGTTCATCACTTCGGGGCTCGACCAGTTGGCAATGGTGTTCAAACCCCATTTGTCCATCCGCTTGATGATCATTTCGCGCGATTTTTCAGGATAATCTTCGCCATATCTGCGGAAAAGGTTCCAGGTTCCGAACGAAGCTCCACCTCGTCTTCCCTGGTTTTGACTGATATTTTGAGGTGGCAATTCCTTGTACATGCCGGTGCGTTTATCCAGATCGCGGATGTTTCCGCCACCGCCCGGACTCACGCAATCCACTCCATGTGAAAGGAACAAGTAACCTTCAGGATCGACAAACCACCAGCGTCCATCGATTTTTTCGGTGCGGAAAAATCCGGTTGCCTTGGTTTTTTCCTGAAGGTAACCACCGTATTTTGAGTAATTGTAGGCTTTGGTGGTCACCGCTTCATTTTCCTCGGCCTCCCATTCTTTTTTCAGCTGATCGATCGAATGCGCTTTGCCTTCCCAATTGCCAAGGTTCCATTGGCCAAATTCGTCAACAACAGGTTTTACACCCAGATATTGATCGCCCGGGTCTTCCACCGAAAGTGAGATGGAGCGAAGCTCCAAAGTTGGATTATGAATGGGTGCATTCATGCGGATGCCAATGCTGTCGATGCCACGAAGCGGTCCACGATTGCCGCCCAGATTGATCCATCCGGTGTATCGGGGCTGATTGTAGGTGGCAGCAAGATCGAGCGCTGCATCAGGCAAGCGGCGGTAGAATTTCAGCGGGATTGCCAGTTTGTTCCAGCCGTTGGCGGTGTAGCTCATAACACGCAGCTCGTTGTACCCGGTTTCGGTGGTGAACCCGACGTGAAATCGCTGTGAGGTCGTAATTTTAAATTCGAGAACCACAAAGTTGTACTCGTCCCAATTGGCTGGTATTCCTGGAGTAATATCCCGTATTGCAAATTTTTGTCCTGAAACTTCTTTGGAACTGTCGAACTTGATTTTGACGGTTTTTTGTGCGGATGCAGAAAGTGAGGTGGCAAAAAGTAAAAATGAAAATGCAAGCAGGTTTTTGAGGAGGTTTGGTTTCATTGGGTTAAGGTTTAAAAGTAGAGTCTTCTAAAGTAACTGTTTTATGTGATTTTATGACAGTCTGAAGTGAAAAAGAAAACTAAAAAACTCACCCCAAGTCCGCAGGCGGCCTTCCCCCTCTCTTTTTAAAAGAGAAAGGGGAGAGCATCGCAGATGCGACGGGGTGAGTTGATATTAAACCGTCAAATAAAAATATGACAATATTCAGTTATTTTCCCTCTCCGTCAATGGTTTTGATTGTTCCATTGTCGTTGTACTCCAGTTCAACTACTTTCAGGCTGCGCAACCATGTTCTTCCTCCTGAAGGAACACTGTCGTGATGAAACAAATACCATTTTCCTTTGAACTCTGCAATGGCGTGGTGGGTTGTCCATCCGACTACCGGAGTCAGAATTACGCCCTGAAAGGTAAAAGGCCCGTAAGGATTATCGCCGGTTGCGTAGCACAATAAGTGTGTATCGCCTGTTGAATAAGAGAAATAATACTTGCCGTTGTACAGGTGCATCCACGAAGCTTCAAAGAAACGGTTTTCCTGTCCGGCTTTCATCGGAGTTCCATCCGGATTCAGGATAGTAACAGGTCGGGGTTCTTCAGCAAAACCAAGCATATCGTCCGACAAACGAACCACTCTTGAAGGTAATGCCAGTTCGTCACCTGAAGGCAAATAAGCACATTCGAGCGCCTTATTGTCTTTGTAGCGTTGCAGCTGGCCTCCCCATAAACCGCCAAAATACATGTATTGAGTTCCATCGGTATCTTCAAATATTGCAGGGTCGATGCTGTAACTTCCCCGGATCGGGTCGGGCTGAGGAATGAACGGGCCTGCCGGACTGTCGGAAATTGCAACACCCAGACGGAATATATCGGTTTGATCCTTCAGCGGATAATACATATAGTATTTACCGTTCCTGAATGCCACATCACAATCCCATAACTGTCGTCCGGCCCAGGCGATATCGCTCACTTTTAGCACAACACCATGATCTGTCAACGGCTCATTTTCTATATCTGAAGTAGAGAAAACGTGGTAGTCATTCATGTCAAAATGATCGCCGTTATCATTTTCAGGAATACCAGATTCGCGGTCGTGTGAAGGGTAGATATACAATTTTCCTTCGAAGACATGTACAGCCGGATCGGCCATAAAGTCGTTTTCAACTAAATATCGAGCTTGTTTCATCGAGTTGTTATTATTTGCAATTTAACTATTTGCCATTTAACCATTTAACTATTTACAATTTAGCCATTTAACCATCTAACCATTCAACCATTTATTCTTTTTAAAAATCGTAAATGGTAAATAGTCAAATAGTCAATTATTTATACTTATTTGCCATTTTAATCATTTCATCAACAACTGACTTGCGCTGGTAATTGCGGTCGAACAGCAAAGGAGAATCTTTTCTTCCACGGATCGGGAAGTTATTCAGCCATGTTGTGTTATCTGTCAAGCCCCAAACCGTTACGCGATCAATTACATCATTGTATTTCAGGAAGAGACCGAACATATCGAGTACGCGTTTATTCCAATGCTGCTGAACAGAGTCTGGAATCGCGTCGCGATAAGGATCCATTTCTTTGGAATACTTGAAACTGGCAGAAACGTTTGCTCCATCATACGGACTTGGGAGAATAGAAATATCCCATTCGGTAATCAGAATTTTTACACCGGCAGCTTTAATCTTTTTGAAGCTGGCTTCTGTGTCCTCAAGTGTAGGTGAATTCATGTGCATGTGCGCCTGCGAACCAACGGCATCGATTCTGCAACCGGCAGCCTTTAGTTCTTTTACCAATTCTACTATCGCATCGCATTTGGAAGCCTTTTCCACATTGTAATCGTTGTAATACAATTCGGCATTCGGGTCGGCTTCGTGGGCAAACTGGAATGCATATTTAATGAAATCCTTTCCCAATATCTGGTAGAATTTGCTGTTACGATATTTGCCGTTGTCTTCAAAGGCTTCGTTAACAACATCCCAACCTAATACGCGGCCTTTGTAACGGCCAACAACTGCCAGGATGTGCTGACGCATGCGTTCTTTCAGCACCTCGGGCGATACATCTTTTCCTTCGGCATCAATAAACATCCATCGGCCAATTTGAGAATGCCATATCAGACAATGACCAGTTACAACTTGCTTGTTTTTTTCGCCCAAAGCCACAAACTTATCTGCATCTTCCCATTTGTATTTATTTTCTTCCGGCTGGATAAGTTGCGGTTTCATACAGTTTTCAGCAACAATCGTTGTGAATTCTTTTGCAATCAGTTCAGTTTCGATGGGGTTTACGCCCTTGACTTGTTGCGCATTAATTGCAGCTCCGAACAGAAACTTACCTTTGGTAGCTTCGGCCAATGTTTTCTGGGCCATTGTATTTATTGAACCCAGAAAAACCATAGCGGTAATTGCGAAAATTGATTTTACTCTCATAGTAATTTGTATTTTGTTATTTTATATCTGTTATTTATTTCCTCCCCTGCGGGTTTTCAAGTCTTCTTCAATTTTTACTTCCATTTTCTTGTCAATTGCATAGAAGAAAAGCAGGCCAACTCCAATAAGGAACGGAATTGACGGATAGATGCTCACAAGTAATCTTGCTCCATCGGAAACAGAACCTGGTTGAATAATTGCCTGCCCTGCAACTGAACTTTCTAAAGCGATGTATCCGTATAAACCTAAAATCCAGGTTACCAAAGCACCTCCAATCGAAAGCCCTGCTTTTAGGCCGACCATCATCGCAGAAAAAATGATTGCAGTTGCCCTATGGTTTGTTTTCCACTCTGAAAAGTCGGCAACATCGGCAATCATGGCCCAAAGTACCGGAATGGTAATGCCATAGAAAAACCCATGCAGAATTTGCGAACCGAACATTAATGCAACACTTTCAGGTTTGAAAAAGACAAAAATCAAAACAAAAAAGGTAGCGACAAGTAGTCCATATTTATAAACATCCCGTTTACCATATTTATCTGCAAGTTTTTTCGACAACGAAATTCCAACAATCATGAAGATGATACCTCCTGCGTTGAACAAACCAAAACCGGCTGCTGCGGGGTCTGATCCAAAGAAATTAATGCCTAATGCCGATAGTGCCGCAATAACCGGACTTATAAAATTAGCCAAAGCAACTTTATCAACATAATTGTTGAAATAGAACACATACGAACCACCTTTCATGGCCAGTGTAATGAACACCAAAATGGTTAAGCTCAACATGATTAACCAGGGTTTATTCCCCATAAGATCCGAAAGGTCATCTTTAATGGATGATTTTTGTTCTACACTGGGAACAATGCGCTCTCTGGTGGTAAAGAATGTGATAAGTAACATGACCGTGCCAACAATTGCCATCCATGTCATTACAGTTTCAATGCCGGCTGCCTTATCGCCGTCGCCTGCATAAATAATAATCGGCAACATAAACACCTGCACAAAGAATTGGGCAAACATTACCGCCACAAAACGGTACGACGAAATACTGTTCCGCTCGCCCATATCGCCGGTTATTACTCCACTTAAAGCAGAGTACGGTAAGTTACTGGAGGCATAAAGCATCAGCAACAACGAATAGGTTACAGCAGCATATATCAATTTTCCTTTGTACGAAAAATCGGGTGTTGAAAATGCCAGAAGCGCTACAACGCCCAAAGGAATAGCCGTGTACAATATCCAGGGTCTGAATTTACCCCATTTCGAATTGGTTCTGTCGGCCAAAACTCCGATTATCGGATTGAACATAAATGCTGCCGCCAGGCCGACAACAAGCATTATTATTGACGCATCGGTACTTTTAAGCCCATAAATATCGGTGTAAAAATAGGCCAAATAGGTAATTAAGGTTTGGAAAACAAGGTTAGCGGCTAAATCGCCCAAACTATAGCCGATTTTTTCGAATACTGAAATTTTTTGCGAAGGTGTTGCCATAAGTTGATTTTAAAAGTTTTATACTGGTTTATTTAATTACAATCTTCTTTATAACAGACTGTTTTCCATCAGAAAGATTTACGATATATATTCCTTCAGGCACATTTACCTGAATATTGATAGATGGCTGATTTAAATTATCATACGTGATCACCTTTTCACCAATCATATTGACTAATTCAATTCGTTCAATATTTTCAATTCCGCTGATAGTGAAATTACCATTTACGGCAGGATTTGGAAATACTGTAATTTTTTCAGCAAGCGCTTTTTCGGAGATTCCGGTGGTTTGGTTCGAAATAATTATACTTGCTGTGCCCTTAATTCCCGATCCGTCCCATGCTGTTGCCGTTACGGTTACAGTACCATTGGCCAACGCGGTTAATTTTCCGGTTGCATCAATCGTGGCCAGAGCTGTTGGAGCTACAGTCCAGGTAACATTTGGAATGGTTGTATTTGCCGGCAGTACACTTGCGACCATATTCAAAAAAGCGCCTTTTGTGCTGATGGCGGTACTTCCATCGCTGGCGGAAACTGTAATTGATTTTGTATTTACAAGGGTGTCGTTTACGAATGCTCTAAGCCACTTCATCGCTGGTCGTTCTGTCCCATTGGAGTTGATCAGATATGCTTTCTGATCGTTACGCCACAAGCCAACCCTAAAGCCCCACATAGTGATTCCCTTTACAGCAGGGTGCTTCCAGAAGACCGGGAAAACCCTTTTCATCTCATTTAACTGAATAAGATCCGTCGCTCCGTCAATATCAACTTCAGTTAAATATATTGGCAAACCAGTTGCTCCCAGCGCATCGAGATTCGCTTTTAATACTGTTGCAGAGGTACCGGCTGTTGTGAACGCATGTGCCTGTTCGCCAATGCCATCTATTAAACCTTCGGCCTGAAGCAGTTTGATTATTTTTATGTAATTCTGCGTTGTGTTGCTACTGTTGATCACACTATACTCATTTATAATCAATTTCGAGTTGGGGAAATATTTGCGGGCCATGCGAAAAGATTTAATTATCCAGTCCCAGCCTGTTTTCCCGGTGCCACCCAAAGCTTTTGCATAGTCAACATTTTTTACGGTAGTTCCCCAGGGAACCATTCCGTTGGGAGCATTGTGAAGTGGTTCGTTTACCACGTCGATATAAGCCATATCGGGATACCGGGCGGCTTGTAGCGAGAACCATTGTTCTATCTCCTTCCGTTGCGAGGCTGTATCTAAACTTGCTATCCAAGAAGGTTGCTGGGCACCCCAAATCAGGGTATGCGCTTTAAAAAGCATGTTGTATTTCTTTGCCAGAGCGTAGCTCGCATCCATATCCGACCAGTTCATCACATTTCTGGTGCCTTCAACGCTTCCCCATTTCCCCCCGTTTTCAGGTGTAATCTGGTTCCAGTAGTTTTGGAAATTTGTGTTTTGCCCATTGCTCCATGCACAGCCCAGAAATTTTTCATTTCCGTCGGCGATGGGTTTAACTGTCGGGGTTTGTGCAAATACCGCCGAACTGGCGAACATGCAGAATGCTAAAAGTAAATTTTTGTATCTCATCCTTTTTTATTTCATTTGGTTATAATTCAATCAATAGTTTGGAAGCTGCGATATCCTTATAGCTGCTAACTTTTAAAATATAAACTCCATTGTCAAGAGGAAGGTTCAGTATTGAACTTTGGGTTGCTTCATTTCTTTCCTGAAAGACCATTTTCCCATTCATACTGAATATTTCAACGGTATTAAACGGAAATCCGGAGTAAATTGAAATCCGGTCTTTTGCCGGGTTGGGATAAATTGAAAGTTTTCCCGGTATTTCCATTCCTGTTGAAGCAGATGTTGGTACAGATTTTTTGCTGAAATTCATCCATTTAAGTTGAAAAAGCTTGGCGGTTCCTGCTCCCACGAATTTCAAATATACATCGTGGCTGCCGGAAATGGCAGTTACCGGCGCTTTAAACTTTTTAAATGTACTCCAACTGCCGGTATTGCCAATGGCACATTCAGCCACTTTAATTCCTGAATCAATTGAATCGAGCCAAACCTCAATCTTGCCTCCGGAAGTGATGCCCGATGCGGTAAATTCTACTGAATCGGGTGTAGCTTTGTAATCGCTGTTTCCAAATTCGACTCCTGCATACAGCGCCCAATCGTTGTTGTGAATATTATCGAGCACACTGATACCTGAACCCACCGAAACTTTTGTCGTGCCGAACTGGTTGGCCGGACATTCGGCCAGAATAGGCGTATAGGCATCGCGGTAAATATACAGGTCGAAGTAAGCATTGCTGGCTCCCTGAACATACAATCCCTGAAGTGTGCCTGTGAATGAGGAGAAATCGGAATAAGAATCGATCACCGATACATCGAATGCCTGACCAACCTGTGTCCAGTTATTGCCATCGCCGCTGAAGTACCCGGTTATGCTATGATTCACCCTCACCATTTTGAGCCAAAGCGTATCGCCAACAGTGTTTTCGACTTGGTGGATGGTACTTTCAAAACTAAAAACCACCACCTTTTTTCCTTCAGCATTTAAAGAACTGACGAGTTTAACAAATTTGGTTTCGTCACCACGTAATAATCTCAATCCGGCTTGGTCATTGTTCGATTTGGCCGCAAAATCGACTCGCGTGATCAATGAATAATTGTGTTCGCCATCGTACTTGGTCACCGTATTGCCTTTAATTGTGCTTTTGGGCGATAACCTTAACCAGCCGGGGCGTTCGGTTAGCGAGTTTTTGCCTGATGCAGTGTAACCCAGCGACGACCATTCAGGATGAAGTTTGGTGGTTGAGAAGTTATCTGATTTGGGAACCATCCACGGAATGCCGCTACTCGAAAGTTTGGGCGCGGTAAACGATTTGTTCACCGGATAATCGGCAATCGGCCGGCCACTTGAATTGTAGCGAACCTGATTCAGCAAACCCTGCCGTCCCTGACCTTTCCACTCGCCTTTGGCATAAACCGGATGAATTACCCATGAAGTGCTGTCGCCAATCATTACCGTATTCGAAGCATGGTTTGGCGCAGAAAACAGTGAACCCGATTTCAACGGATCGCTCTCATTGAAAAAATCGCCCATCATTTCCCAAGCAGCCTGATCGGCAGTCAGCGTTTTGCTGCGCATCGACTTTTGCCCTCCTGACAAGTCGCGTGCAAACGAATAGTAGTAATAGCCTTTGTATTTCCACATCACAGGTCCTTCGGCCCAACTGTATGGCAGGGCAGGACTTGGATTCAGCCATTTCAAATCGTAAACAACACCGGTTGGCTGGCCTGTACTTCCCAGTTCAACAATGCCGCCATTGGGCTGACCGTTTTTCACCACCAGGTACCATTTGTTGTTGTCGTCGATAAATATAGAATTGTCGTAGCCCAATCCGTAAGGCAGCGTCGATGGGTTATTCACCTTGGTAGGAGCGCTCCATGGTCCTTCAGGCTTGTCGGCTTTCACAAAATGCATGGTGTTTGCCCTCGAAAAGAAATCCCACCATTTGCCGTTGTAATATACAATGTGACCACCCCAGCATCCGCCGCCTGGGTTATCCCCGAAGCCTGACCACGATGCGCTGACCGGTTGGGCAATGGCTTCCCAGTGCACAAGGTTGGTGGAGTGATAAATTACCGGAGTGACATTAAACGACGAACCGGTGGTATAATAGTCTTTCCCCACTTTGGTAATGGTACAATCTGGATGATCGCCCGGAATTACAGGGTTCATATAGGTTTTGAACGAGGGAGATTGGCCATTTGCGGTCAAAACCAAGATAAAAACTGAAATAATTAGGAGAGCTTTAATCATATTATTGGCTATTCGTCTTGTAAAATCATTTTCTGACTGGCCGAGAACTTATCGGCCTTAATTGTATAGATATAAATTCCTTTTGACAGATTTTTCGTGTCAAATTCTACCGTATGTTTTCCTGAAGTGTATTCTTTTCCGGTTAAATCTATTATTTCAGCCCCAAGCAAATTACAGACTTTCAGTGAAACAAAGGTGTTGTTCGGAATCTCAAATGAAATGTTGGTTTTTCCGTTAAACGGATTTGGATAGTTTTGTTCTAAACGGAAACCATCGCTCCCTGCTAAAAATATTTCAGGAATACCGGTTGGCACAATACCCATTAATGAAAGCATTTTGTTGGCATATCGCTTTCCCAATTCGCGGTAACCTGCCGAATTGAAATGCAGATTGTCGGCCTGATCGGTGCACTTGCTTGAAGAAATGATGTATGAATTGGGAAGTGTTTGGGGTAATTTTGCGATAATCGTATTCATGCTGGCACAAATGCCTCCCTGATCGGCATGAACGACTTCACCGGCAAGCAGCGGCACTTTGGCAGGGTCAAGTTCAAGGTCGGTTATCAGGGTGTTGTAAACTCCTTTCACCTTGGTGGGCCATTGGCTATCGCCCGTATTTGACTCACCCTGATGTAACAGAATTCCTTTGATGACTCCATCCTTCTGTGCCAGTTTGGCCATTTCAACTAAACGCGCGTAAGGGTTTCCACTGTATTCGGCAATGATGCTTTTCAGCCAATCCGCAGTGATTGATGAAACATACGTCGTATAGTTAACTTTGTCGAACAGTTCGATTTTGCAACCGCCCACAGAAACATTGATTACCCCCACTTTGACGTTTGTTGGAAGGTTTGCAATCATCGTTCTGCCAAAATAATCGACAGGCGAGAGACCCGTCCCACATCGGGTTAAAGGAGGAACTGCGGTGTACCATTTCCCTTTTGTTCTTGCCAGATTTGAACAATCTACAGCCTCCATAACTCTGAAACGAGGGTCAACGGTCTTATCAACCGTTTCAATTGCTCCTGCTCCCTCCATGTTCGACTGACCGAAACACAGGTAAATGTGGAAATCAGGATCTTGCGAAAAAGCGTTCATGCCCAACAGGATCAATCCAATCAATAAACTTGTATGTTTTTTTTGCTTTTTCATAGAATATGCAAACCAAGAGTTTAAAACTGTAATAAAATGACTTATGTTTCTAATGATAAGTACTTTATTGAACCCACTTCGGGGTTCTTTTTGTACTTCATTGTCTTACCCCGCACTTTGTACGGGGTTATTCAAATTAAACCACATTCGTGGTTTCGAAGATAAAATCCTGAAAGGATTCAATCTGAATAACCGCCCCGAGAATTCGGGGTGGTAAATAGAACGATGTGATTATGAACCCCAAGGTGGGTTCAATTAGAAATCGTATCTCAATTCCTAATTCTCATAAAATATCAATTGTTTTCATATTCAGGTATTTAATTTTTTGTGAATACCGGCTTTCCAGTTCCCCACCAATTAAACCAGCGGGAATAGTCAATATCAGGATAGGGACTGATTGTGACGTTTGTATTTGCTGATGTATTTCCAAGAAGGAACTTTTCCACAAAAGCTTCCACTTCCGGATATTGACTTTTGGGGAGTTGGCAGTGTCCATGCCCGGCGACAATTGAAAAACCAAAGCGGTCGGGTATGCCAAAAGTTTTCCATACTTCGTGTGCAGCCCGGCAGGATACATAGCCTGATTCATCGGCAAGCCACACAAAGTCAGGGTTTCCAAGCACCAATAATGCACGGGGCGCTATCATAGCCATTAACTCATGATGATCGAATGGCAGTTTCGAAACATTTTCACCTGCAAATTGAAACATACTTTCCATAAACCAGACATGACTGGTAGAGCCCAGCGTTTCCACTTTAACGGGCAACGACTGTGAAACGCGCCAGGCTGCGGCCCCACCGCCACCTGATTCCTGAGCAATCGTAAGTGCGATGCGTTCGTCAAACGCGCCTGCATAGAGCGCCATTTTTCCGGCGAAAGAGCAACCGGTTATTGCGAGATGTTTTAAATCGATGGGAAGTTCTTTAGAAACCAGCTCCAATCCATCAATCAGGCGACTGACTCCCCACGACCAGGCGGAGTAAGCACCCATTGAAACGAGTTCAGGATAAAGCTGGTTGATTGGTTCATTTCCTCGTTTCTGATTATGAGCCATTACCTGTGTGAAATTAAAAGGGATTTGAGCGATGCTGCGGCTGGCAAATATTTCTGCAGGCAAACTGCCCGAACCCCGACCAATCCCAATCACAGCCGGAAATGGCCCTTTCCCTTCAGGAAGTGTAATTTTTGATTTTAAGATGAGTGTTTTTCCGTTTTCAGTAATTTTTACTGTAAGTGTATCTTTGGAATAGCTGGCAGAAAGGGTATCCGGACGATCAGGCTTTTTGCCGATCTCGTAATGTTGTATTTCAGCGCCGATCTCTGCACGCCGCTGACTCCAGTTTTTGAATTTGGTTGAACGTCCCTTGTTATCTGACCACACAAATGGATCGGTTAATGGCACGATCACTGGAAGTTGTTCTAAAGGAGGCAAAACCGGCTTCGAAAATTTCGCCCCGGTGTTTTCAATTTCATAAACAAGAGGAATTTTCTGGGCGGATAAACTTAGGCTCGCTGATACGATCAACAGTAAAATGAGTAAGCGTGCCTGAATTCTTAATCTCGTTTTCATTTTAGTTTCCCCCTTAGTATTTTTAATAATCGAATGAAAAAATGTTGTATTTCAAATTGTTCCAATAATTTAACTCACCCCTTAGCATCTGCGATGCTTTTCCCCTCTCTTTTTGAAGAGAGGGGGCGTCCGCTAGCGGACGTGGGGTGAGTGAGCATTAAGTGCGACCATATATTGTTCCAATTATTATCGTTTGTATTTACTTGCTTTTTACTTTAACCTGCGTTTGTATTAATCCAGATGATTTTGCTGTCACTGTTATCGTTCCCTTTTCTCCGGATTTTGCCTTTACGATCACCAGTGCCAATCCGTTAAAAGCTTCACGCTGGTGTGAAGCAAAGGATTCCAGGTTATACGAATCGCCGTTATCGGTGGCCACAATTTCGCCCGGACCATCAATGCTAAATTCAATCCGGTTATTTGATCGTGGTACCATGACCCCGTTCTTATCAGTAATTTGCACTGTAATGAATGCCAAATCTTTTCCGTCAGCAACAATTTGAGTACGGTCGGCTGTGGCCTGAAGTTGCGATGCTTCTCCGGTGGTTTTTACCATTTCCTCGGCCCACTTTTGCCCGTTTTTATAGGCAATTACCTTCAATTCACCCGGTTCGTATTTCACATCGTCCCAGCGCAACCGGTATTCGTAATCTCCTTTTTTCTTTTTCCCCAACGATTTTCCATTCAGGAATAATTCAGCTTCGTCGCCCGAAGTAAATACATGCACCGGAGTGACTTCTCCGACGCGCTCTGCCCAATTCCAGTGTGGAAGAATATGAGCCATAGGCAAATCAGGACGCCACCTTGATTGATAAAGATAAAACCGGTCTTTTTTGAAACCTGCCAGATCGATCATTCCGGAATAGGAGCTTCGTGCTTCATAATAGGGAGTTGGTTCGCCGATGTAATCAAATCCGTTCCAGACAAACTCGCCAGCCACAAAAGGATGCCGGTCGAGCGAGCCAAAAACCTTGTCAGCAGAGGAACCAAAGTCAACAGCATGAAGTTCGTACGAACTAACCTGGCAAATTTTCGAGTCGCCGCCCCGGCCATCGCGCACCGGAGCACTGTTCTCTTTCGAGACGGGGAACAGGTAAATGCCACGGCTACTGAATGCTGAAGCGGTTTCAGCGCTATAAATTAATTTGTTGGGGAATTTCGCATGGAATGCATCGTACTGCGGAGCTGTGCGGATGCGATCGGTTCCTTCAAATTCAGGATCCTGGCGGATACCTTCACCCTGATAATTCAATCCTATTACGTCGGGAACCTGGGGTAAAGGCATATCTGATTTTGCAAAATTCATGGCAAGGGTGGTTGGTCGCGTCGGGTCTTCTTCTTTTACAAAATCGTGTATGCGTTTTGCTACGGCTGCACCATCTTTGTCGGTGTATTGTTCGCCCACTTCATTGCCAAAACTCCACATTATTACTGAAGGACAATTTCGATCCCGACGAATAAATGCGCGTGTATCGGCTTCCGACCAATCGGGAAAAATCAGGTGAAAATCGTGCGGCGTTTTTTTTCGTTCCCACGAATCAAAAATCTCGTCGATCACCAGAAAACCCATTCGATCGGTTAATTCGAGCAACTCCGGCGCTGGTGGATTGTGCGCCATACGAATGGCATTGCAGCCCATCTCTCGTAAAATCTCCAACTGCCGTTCGGCAGCGCGGGTATTGAATGCAGAACCCAAAGCTCCCAGATCGTGGTGCTGGTTGACACCTTGTATTTTAATGTGTTCACCGTTGACAAATATTCCTTTATCAGGATTAAATTCTACTGACCTGATTCCAAACCGTGTTTCGTAGGTGTCGATAATTTTGCCGTTTTCAGATAAAGTAGTTTCGGCTACATAAAGGTTCGGTTGCTGTGCTGGCGGTGGCCCCCAAAGTCTGGGGTTTTTGATCGTTACCGAGTTTTCAAGCTTGGCGCTTCCTTCATCAACAACTTTCGCCTTCAGGTTTGAAAAGCTGGCAACAGCCTTACCGGTCTTGTTTCCTTTCCCATCCAACGCATAAACTGAA
>JAUYEQ010000451.1 GCA_030691295.1 Bacteroidota bacterium | reverse complement strand
GCCTGCTATACGGAGCATTTCAAAACTTCAGAATTTGCTTTGGAAAAAGGGATTTCAATTGAAATGGCTGCCCGCGATCTTCGGTACGACTGGTTTAACCAATTGCTCGATCAACACGGATTCGATTATCTGGCTACCGCCCACCATCAGGACGATGTGATAGAAACTTTCCTGATCAACCTTTCGCGGGGCAGCGGGATAAAGGGTTTGAGCGGTATTCAGCCAAAATCAGGAAGGATCATTCGGCCCATGCTTTTTACCAACCGTGCTGAAATTCTCGATTATTGTCAGCGGATGTCCATTGCTTACCGGACGGATTCGAGCAATATTGAAACTGTTTACAAACGAAACCTTATCCGACACAAAATTCTTCCAATGCTGGAAGATCTGAATCCCGCTTTCAGGAAAAATACACTGAAAACCATCGGTAACCTGCATGAAACCGGGCAACTTTTCCAGCAACGGATGAGCGAAATAAAGGCAATGGTTTATTCCGAGGACGAACAAGGTGTGATGATACACATCGAGAAACT
Organism: Bacteroidota bacterium; assembly: GCA_030691295.1. Classification (GTDB taxonomy): domain Bacteria; phylum Bacteroidota; class Bacteroidia; order Bacteroidales; family Prolixibacteraceae; genus Aquipluma. Next base: position 505 of record JAUYEQ010000451.1, on the reverse strand, counting down.
ACTGAACCTTAGCCCGCTGCGAACAATTTTATTTGAGCTGATACGGCCATTTGGCTTTCAGGCCGAGCAAACCGACGACATCATTGATTCGCTCAACAAAGAATCCGGCAAAAAATTCTTTTCTGAAGATTACCGTTTGGTGAAAGACCGTGAATATTTGTTGATTTCGAGCCGCCATCCGAAACAGCACAAGATATTTTATATCGAAGAGGACACTGCGAAAATAAATAGTCCGGTTCACCTGTCGATTGAAAAAATGGAAAGAACAAAAGATTTCCGTTTTTCAACGCTTCCGAATGTGGCTGATATTGATCTGGAAAAACTTATTTTCCCCCTCATCCTGCGGCATTGGCAAGAGGGTGAATATTTTCAACCTTTGGGCATGACCGGACTAAAAAAATTAAGCGATTTCTTCATTGACGAGAAGTACTCTATTCCGGAGAAAGAAAGTGCGTGGATATTGGCATGTGGCAACCAGTTGGTCTGGATCGTCGGAAAGCGCCTG
>JAUYEQ010000447.1 GCA_030691295.1 Bacteroidota bacterium | reverse complement strand
AAATCAATATCGCTGCATGTGGATCCTGGTATTCTTTGATATTCCGGTCGAAACCAAGAAACAGCAAAAGGCTGCTGCAAAGTTTCGGAAAGATCTGATCAAAGATGGGTTTACAATGTTTCAATTCTCCATTTATATGCGCAACTCACCGAGCCGCGAAAATGCCGAAGTACATACACAACGCGTAAAAAATATGCTTCCGGAATACGGACATATCGGAATATTAAAGATAACGGACAAACAATTTGGAATGATGGAACTGTTTTTCAGCAAACGGAACATCGAAAGACCCGGAATAGCGCAACAACTGGAACTGTTCTAAGATTAAAAAATCAACGTGACAGAAACCAAAAAAGCGGAGAAAAGTCCGCTTTTTTGGTTTCTGTCACGTCAGGCAAGTTGCTGATGTTGAGCTTTATCCCCGGCACACGATGTGATAGAACTCGTTAAAGATACAATTTGAAAGCAAATCACAACCAAATTCAGCGGTATGAAAAACCATCATCTGCTATAAACTTAAACTTAAACCTGATCCCTGAGGATTCTTTACCTGTACAAAATTACAAGTTTGGTACTGAATGAATTATAGAAACACCAACTGTTCCCAACATTTTTCTTTTAAATTTATGGCCTGATCACTGAACAAAACACCGTTTTAATCCTTAATGATCCCGAAAATCAACTGCCAGGACCTGAACTCATGAGTGAAGATTTGAAATGTATCCATTGCGGTAATTCGTGCGGAAAATCCCCTGTCCTTTTTGAGGGGAATCCGTTCTGCTGTTCAGGTTGCTCCACGGTTTACCAAATCCTTCATGCGAGCCAGCTAAAACAATATTACCAGATTGAGCCAATGGCGGGAATAAAAATCGCTGAAATGCAACTTCCAGCCAGCGAAACATACGCTTTTCTCGACCTGGACCAGTTCAAATCCAAAATTCTTACTTTTTCAGAAGGCGGCATTTCAAAGGTTAGTTTTTTCATTCCTGAAATACATTGCGCTTCGTGTATTTGGTTGCTCGAAAACCTGCACAGCCTGAACAATGGGATTATCCAGTCGTTCGTCAACTTTCCGAAGAAAGAGATCAACATTACTTTCAACGAAAATGAAATTTCGCTGCGGCAACTGGTCGATCTGCTCGTAAGCATTCATTATATTCCTGAAATAAACCAGCACAGCATCGATAAAAAGTCCACCGATCAGTCGGATAAAAAGCTTTTCATCAAAATTGGGATAGCCGGGTTCAGCTTCATGAATGCCATGATTTATCATTTTCCGCAATACCTGCCCGGAAATGAATTTCTGGAAGCCGACATGAAAAAATTATTTGGCTGGCTGAGCGTTTTGCTTGCCATTCCGGTTTTATTATACAGCGGCAGCGATTATTTTTTAACGGCATACAAAAGCCTGAAGAAAAAAATGATCAGCATCGACTTGCCGATTGCGCTCGGATTGGTAACACTTTTCATACAAAGTCTGGTCGAAATCATTTCAGGAGCAGGA
>JAUYEQ010000100.1 GCA_030691295.1 Bacteroidota bacterium | reverse complement strand
CCTTTTATGGTCATACCTCTTTCTTTCAGCAAGTGGTTGATGAGTTTGAGGTTTTCGATGTCTTCGACGGTAAACATCCGGTTGCCTTTGTTGTTTTTGTGCGGCTTCAGTATGTCAAATTCATTTTCCCAAAACCGAATTTTGGAGGTGTTCACTCCAAACAAATCAGCGACTTCGCCGATAGAATAAAATACCTTCTCAATTTTGGGCTTTTTGTATGGCACAGTATTTATTTTTAGTCGAAAGTTTGACCGATATTCGAAGAAATGGTGACCATTTTTTCGTATTCCTGGGCATTTAAGTCTTTGAAATAGTAATGTTGCGGATTTACCGGAGTTCCGTTTTTGTGCACTTCGTAGTGTACGTGTGGTGCAGTAGATGTTCCGGTATTTCCGACATAACCAATAACAGCGCCTCGCTTAACATGTTCCCCAATTCTAACATTAAATCCGCTCAGGTGGGCGTAGAGCGTTTCGTAATCAAATCCGTGATCAACTAAAATCCATTTTCCGTAACCGCTGCCAATGGTCTGAACATCTTTCACAATCCCGTCGCCGGTGGCATAAACCTTGGTGCCGATTGGAGCAGTAAAGTCCATTCCGTAGTGAAACTGCTTGATTTTATAGATTGGATGTATTCTGTATCCCCAACCGGAGGCTGTACTTTTGAGCGATTTGTTTGAAATGGGCATAATAGCAGGCATACTTGCTACCAGTTTTTCTTTGTTGAGTGCAAGGTTCATCACTTCATCGTACGATTTAGCCTGAATATATGCCTGCTTCGAAAGAATGTCGAGTTTTTCGGCAGTTTTTATCACTAGTTCCGAATTGTCAAAAGATTCGAGCCGCGAATATTTGTTTACCCCGCCAAATCCGGCTTTGCGGATGGTTGACGGAATCGGATCGCTTTCGAATATTACGCGGTACAAATTGTTGTCGCGTTGTTCGATTTCATCAAGCGCCTTTTCTACATTGATTAAATCCTTGTAAAGTAATTCATATTGAGTTTCAAGTCGGTCATTTTCTTTGTGAAGCGTACGCATTCGGGGAGATTCGTAAAATTGAAGTACGCCAATTGCGATCAGCACCGAACTTACCAGGGTGGTTGAAAACAAGGCGAGGAAACGCTTGATTTTTGTTTTGAAACTTATTACGATTTTGTCGTAGCTAAGTGTATGAGCATTAAATTTATACTTTGCTTTCGCCATAAAACAGGGTTTATGGAATTTATTTTTCGGTTTGGAACAAATTTAAGTAAAAAATCTAACTTTGCACGGTTCCGAAAATTCCGGTTTAAACAGCCTGCAAAGCTAATGTTTTCAATCAAAATAATTGCTGGGCTTCAATTAATTGGGGATTTTTAACAAATTTTAAAGTTGAAAAAATACATATTTAGATGAATTCGAAGGAAATCAGGAAAGCGTTTTTAGATTTTTTTGCAAGCAAGGAACACCAGATTGTTAGCTCGGCTCCGATGGTCGTAAAGAACGATCCGACCTTGATGTTTACCAATGCCGGGATGAACCAGTTCAAGGATATTTTTCTGGGTAACCAGCCTGCAAAAAGTGTTCGCATAGCCGATACCCAAAAGTGTCTGAGGGTTTCAGGAAAGCACAACGACCTTGAAGAAGTTGGTCACGATACTTACCATCATACAATGTTTGAAATGTTGGGCAACTGGTCGTTTGGCGATTATTTCAAGGAAGATGCCATTAACTGGGCCTGGGAATTGTTGCACGATGTGTTGAAAATTCCGGCAGACAGAATGTATGCTTCTGTTTTTGAGGGAAGCGACGAAGACAAACTTGAACGCGACAACGAAGCTTTTGATTTGTGGAGAAAATATTTACCTGCCGACAGGATTATCAACGGAAGTAAAAAAGACAATTTTTGGGAAATGGGCGATACCGGTCCTTGTGGGCCTTGCTCCGAGATTCATGTTGATTTGCGCGACGATGAAGAACGAGCTAAAAGCCCCGGACGCGATCATGTGAACAAGGACAATCCGCTGGTGATCGAAATCTGGAACCTCGTTTTTATTCAGTTTAACCGAAAAGCCGACGGACGTTTGGAAGAACTTCCCGACAAACATGTTGATACAGGGATGGGTTTCGAACGTTTGTGCATGGTTGTTCAGAACAAAAAATCAAACTACGATACCGATGTATTTCAGACTACAATTGCGAAAATAGCCAGTCTGTGTAACAAGAAATACGGCGAAAACCTTCAGGCAGATATTGCAATGCGTGTAATTGCAGACCATTTGCGCGCCATTTCATTTTCGGTTGCCGATGGTCAGTTGCCATCCAACAACAAAGCCGGATATGTGATCCGCCGGATTTTGCGCCGTGCGGTTCGTTACGGATATACTTTTCTCGATTTCAAGGAGCCATTTATCTGGAAACTCGTTGAAGTGCTGAAAACCCAAATGGGTGATGCTTTTCCCGAATTGGTGTCGCAGCAAGGTTTGATAGAAAATGTGATCCGCGAGGAGGAAGAGTCGTTTCTTCGGACACTTGAAACCGGCATCCGTTTATTGGAAAAAAGCCTCCCCCCAACCTCCAAAGGAGGGGGAGTGTTGAGCGGGACACTTGCATTTACGCTTTATGATACCTACGGATTTCCAATTGATTTAACAGAGTTAATCCTTCGCGAAAACGGAATGAGCGTGAATATGGACGAGTTCAATTCTGAAATGGAAAAGCAGAAAAGCCGTTCTCGCAATGCTGCAGCACAGGAAACAGACGATTGGGTGGAGCTGAAAAAGATTGAACAGGTTGAATTTGTTGGGTACGATGAGCTTGAAACTGAAGTTCAGATTTCGCGCTACCGCAAAGTCACTCAAAAGGGCAAGGAATTTTACCATCTGGTATTCGACAAAACTCCGTTTTACGGCGAATCCGGCGGACAGGTGGGCGATTCAGGATACATTTTAGCCGACGGACACCGCACCAAGATTGTGGACACACTAAAGGAGAACAATCTGACCATTCACATTGCCAACAAGCTTCCTGAGAATACTGCCGCTACTTTCACTGCAGTGGTTGATAACGGCAAACGGAAGCTGACAATGAACAACCATACCGCCACCCATTTGCTCGACCATGCATTGCGCGAAGTACTCGGTACACACGTGGAACAAAAAGGATCGCTGGTGAACAGTGAATACCTTCGCTTCGACTTTTCTCATTTCCAGAAAGTGACAAAAGAGGAATTGGATAGGATTCAGGCACGCGTAAATGAAATGGTTCGCGAAAATCTGGTTCTCGAAGAAAGCCGGTCTGTTGCTTTTGATCAGGCCAAAGATTTGGGCGCAATTATGCTTTTCGGCGAAAAATACGGCGACTTTGTTCGTGTCATCAAATTTGGCGATTCGGTGGAGTTGTGCGGAGGAACACACGTTCCGGCGACAGGACAGATCGGTTTGTTTATTATTACTTCTGAAAGCGCTATTTCAGCAGGAGTTCGCCGTCTGGAAGCCATTACAGCCGATCGTGCCGAAGAATTTGTGAAAAAGCATCTGGATGAATTGTCGGAAGTAAAAGTACTGCTCAATAATACCCAGAACCTGAAAAAATCGGTGGAAGATGTGTTGGCACAGAACAGTCAACTGCAAAAACAAATTGAAGAATTCGAGCGAAAAGCTGCTTCAGGAATTAAACAGGAACTGAAGAATAAAGTACAGCAAATTAATGGCGTAAATGTGATTGCTGAAGTGATTCAGCTCGATTCAGCTCAGGCAATTAAAGATTTGGCCTTCCAGTTGAAAGGCGAAGTTGAAAATCTGTTCCTTGCGCTGGGTTCTGCCATTGGCGGAAAACCATCAATAACAGTGATGATCGCCGATCATTTGGTGGCTGAAAAAGGCCTGAATGCCGGAACAATTGTTCGTGAAGCTGCCAAAGAAATGCAGGGTGGTGGCGGTGGACAGGCGTTTTACGCGACTGCCGGAGGAAAAGACCTTTCAGGACTTTCAGCCGCCGTCGAAAAAGCGAAATCGTTTGTGAAGTAGAAAAGTTGGTGACCTGTCAGCGTTTGAAAAACCTGTCAGCGTCAAAAAGATACCAGAAGAGGATTTCTCCAGTTAGTTGAAATCCTCTTTTTTTATGGAAAAAATTTTGGCTTTGCAATTTTTGTAAATTTGACATCTGTCAATACTTCAAACCGATTGTCATGGGAAAAAACTTGGGGAAACGAATCTTTCGAATAATCTGGAAAACCGCTGCATGGTTCTTTGGACTTTCTATATTCTTTGTGGTTTTCTTTCGGTTTGTTCCGGTTCCTGTTACGCCGCTGATGATTATCCGTTGCGGGGAACAGTTGTTCGCCGGCAAAGAAATGAAGCTGAAGCACGACTGGGTCTCTATCGACAAAATTTCCAAACACCTTCCGCTGGCAGTGGTTTGCAGCGAAGATCAGAATTTTCTGAACCATTCAGGATTTGACATGAAAGCAATCGAGCAGTCGGTAGAAGCATCTAAAAGGGGAAAACGACTGCGGGGAGCGAGCACCATTTCGCAGCAAACAGCTAAAAATGTGTTTTTGTGGCCGGGCAGAAGCTGGGTTCGCAAAGGGTTCGAAGTGTATTTTACCGTGCTGATTGAATTTGTTTGGAGCAAGGAACGAATCATGGAAGTTTACCTGAACAGCATTGAAATGGGGAATGGAATTTATGGTGCGGAAGCCGCAGCAAATCAATACTGGAAAACCAGCGCCGAAAAACTTTCACGGCATCAGGCAGCGGCCATTGCAGCCATATTGCCCAATCCCCGGAAATACAGCGCCAATCCTCCCGGCCCGTATGTTCAGGAGCGCATTGGATGGATTGTCGGTCAAATGGGACAATGGGGAACATTGAAATTCAAATAGGAGGCGAGGCTTTAGCCCTTAATTCGTTCAAATCCATATTTCTTCAGAAAAAGCTCAACCTCCTCTTCCCAACTAATCTTTTTATGATGCTCATCCTGATTTTTAATATATTGCCTAACTCTGTCAACATGAGAATGACTGACAGAAACTGCAAAATAATCGTCTTGCCAGGAAAACTGACAGGATAAAATTTTCTGGCTGTTTATCCAGAATGAACTTTCACCTTTCAAATACTGCATTACTGTGGACAGATTTTGTTGTTTGCCCAAATTGATCAGTGCATGAACATGATCTTCGTGTGCATTGATGTAATCCAAAGCAATATTTTTTTCATTGGCGTCTTCCCTGAAATGTTTTAGCAAGGCGGGACGAAAAGACTTTGGTATAATACAAGTTCTGTTTTTTGTGCTCCAAACACAATGAAGCCAGATTTTGACATAAGACATATAGTTGTTGTTTTAGGTTATGCACTAATTTAATGAATATCAGCCATAAATCAGGGTCTAAGTTTTTTTTTTATTATTTTTCTGCCTTTGGAAGGTTGGGCTAAAGCCCGGAGGATGCGATGATCTTCATGAGGCTGTCCAAAAAGTCTTTGATTCCTCAATGAGATTTCAATATTTGAATTTTATCTCAGATAGGTATCCGAATAAATTAGCCTCAATTATTCTTTTTGGACAGCCTCCAAAGGATAGTTCTACGATTAAGAATTTCGCATTTTCATATCAATATCCTTTGCCGTCTGGCTTTAGCCGACGGATACATTGCTAATCAAATTTTAAATTTTCCCATAAATCTCAACCCAACCATCCTTTTTGCTGTTATATACCAAGTTTGTTTAATGCAAACATTTCATTATTCACTTTATAATCTAGTATTCAAACTTTCTGTTTTAAATAAACTTCCGATGAAAAACTTTCTGAACTTTCTGTTTTCATTTCCTTTTATGGGCTTTTTGTTGTTGATTCTGGCTTTTTCGATGGCAATTGCCACTTTTGTCGAAAGCAGTTATGGTACCGAAGCCGCCCAGGGGGTGATCTACAAATCAATTTGGTTTAGTCTTATACTGTTGCTTCTGGCAGTCAATCTGCTGGTCAATTTTGTCAGGCATAGAATGTACACCCGTCAACGAATCGCGGTTGGGCTGTTTCATATCTCATTCATAATAATTTTGATTGGCGCCGGAATTACACGCTACATCAGTTTCGAAGGTGTGATGCATATTCGCGAAGGACAAACTTCAGATTTTATACTTTCTTCGGAAGATTACCTGACGATCAAAAATGGTGATCAGACAGTAAGTGAAATAGTCCTTTTTTCAGAATTATCCTATAAAGGTTTCAAGGAGAATATTGAAGTTGAAGGGCGCAAAGTCAATGTGAAATCTGTTGGTTTTATCAAAAATGCAGTGCGAACTGTAATGGATCATCCTACCGGTTCCGAATTGATTGACTTTGTAATTTCAGCCGGGCAAGGCCGCGAGAATTTTGTCTTTTCAAAAGGCAACAGTGTCGATCTCCAGACTTTGGTGGTTGGTTACGAACGTCCTGATGCAAACCTTCAGTTCCTTAGCCGTGGTGAAAATCTTTTTCTGGTTTCAGACCGACCGCTTGAATTACGATCGATGACAGGTGGTGAACCTGTGCCGTTGAATGCGCTTGATACGCTGGAAGTGTTGCCGATGCACCTTTATGCAATTGACGATTATTTGCTGCTGGTGAAACAGTTTCATCCGAAAGCAGTCATTCGCGTTGAAAAAGATGCTTCGGAAAAAGCACCCGAAGATGCCGTTATCCTGGAAGTTACGGATGGTAAAAACAAACAGATTGTGAATGTATTTGGGCGTCATGGTATAAAAGGCGAGCCGTTTGCAGCATCGGTTGGAAATACAAAACTTGAATTTACATACGGAGCCGATCCGATTTATTTGCCTTTTGCGTTAAAACTGGTCGAATTCCAGTTGGAAAAATATCCCGGATCTGAAAGTCCTGCTTCGTTTGCCAGTGAATTGATTTTATTGGATTCGGAGCGGAACATCTCGCGCAACGAAAGGGTTTTCATGAACAATACGCTCAATTACCGCGGATACAAGTTCTTCCAGTCGTCTTATGATCAGGATGAAAAAGGTACCATCCTTTCGGTAAATGCCGACGGATTGGGAACCATCGTAACATACATCGGATATTTTCTGCTGGGGCTTGGATTTATTCTGGCCCTGTTCAGCAAAACATCCTATTTCCACCGGCTGATTAGCCGCTTAAATGAATATTCAAAAACTACTGTCTCAGTTGTTTTTCTGTTGTTGCTCCTGAATGCTGGCCAGGCTTCTGCAAACAGTTCTGAAATAGCAGGTATCCCGCGAATTGATGCCGAATTGGTCAGGGATTTTTCAGAGTTGTGGGTTCAGGGACCCGATGGGCGAATCGAACCGGTTTCGACGCTGGCTTCGGAAGTACTACGGAAAATTACCCGTAAATCGGATTTTTACGGGCATTCGGCGGAAGAAGTGATGTTGGGCTTGCATCTTTACCCTGAACTTTGGAGAAATGTTTCGCTGGTGAAAGTTTCGAACGAGCAACTGATGGAAATGCTCGGGGTCACTAAAGACCGCATTCCGCTGACATCTTTTTTCGACGAGAAAGGCAGCTATAAACTGCTTGAACAGGTAAAAGCAGCTTATGCCAAAGCGCCCGCTTTCAGGAATATGCTTGAAAAGGAAATTATCAATGTTGACGAACGCGTAAATATCTGTTTTATGGTGATCAACGGCGATATGTTTGCACTGTTTCCCGGTCCGGCCAGAGCAGACAAATGGATGGCTACCGGAAGTGTTTCGTCGGGTTTGACATCAGCCGATTCGTTGTTTATAAACCGTGGATTCGAAATTCTGAAGGAATCAATCAAAGGGAACAGTGAAATAAGTGGTCGTCAGATTTTTGCGGCAATTGCCTCCTATCAGAAAAAATTTGCTGTTGACTATCTTCCCACCGAAACCCATAAAAAGACAGAAATGTTTTACAATTCGGTACAACCGTTCAAACGCGTTTTTCTGCTCTATCTGATGGTTGGTTTTGTATTGTTGATTGTATCGTTTGTAAGTATTTTCAGGCAAAAAAACCTTGGGCCGAAAATTCGCATTGTCTTTAATTCATTAATAATTTTCGGATTTTTGATTCATACCGGTGGTTTGGCCATGCGGTGGTATATTGCAGGCCATGCCCCGTGGAGCAACGGTTACGAATCGATGGTTTACGTTGCATGGGCCACACTGCTGGCAGGTTTAATTTTTGGCCGGAAATATCCGATGGTTTTGGCAACCGCTGCAATGCTTTCAGGAATTACACTATTTGTTGCCCATTTAAACTGGATGAATCCTGAAATAACCCAACTGGTGCCGGTCTTGAATTCGTACTGGCTGATGATTCATGTTGCAATTATTACTGCCAGCTACGGTTTTCTGGGGCTGAGCGCTTTTTTAGGATTACTTGTGCTTGTGCTGTATAGTATAAGCAATCAGCAAAACAGTAAAAATGTGAAGGGATTTGTCCTTCAGTTTACTGCAATCAGCGAAATGTCGGTCATCATTGGATTGTACTTGCTTACCATTGGAACATTTCTGGGTGGCGTTTGGGCCAACGAGAGCTGGGGCCGGTATTGGGGCTGGGACGCGAAAGAAACCTGGGCGCTGATAACGGTTGTCATTTACTCGTTTATTGCCCACATGCGAATGATTCCGTCGCTGAAAGGTGTTTTCAACTATACGATTGCCTCTGTTCTTGGCTTTTCGTCGGTTTTAATGACTTATTTCGGTGTGAATTATTACCTGAGTGGATTGCATTCATACGGACGCGGTTCGATCGATTCGGTTCACTGGTCGGTGTTTGTAATGATTGCAGTTATTGCAGGCATCATGTTGATAGCAAATTTTAAACAAAAGAATCTGGAATCTGAAATTTAAAAATAATTCTATCTTTATTGCCGTGAATAATTAACCTAACAAAATTATCATGGCAAAAGAGGTAACAAGAACATTTGACGTTCTGGATTGGATTCTTACAGAATTACCACGTCCGGATGCATTGGGCGGAAAAAACGGCAATGACTGGTATGTCTACAGTACTGCCGAATACGTCGAAAAATCGCATCAATTCGCTTTTGGTCTTATGGCTTTGGGCCTGAAAAAAGGCGATAAAGTTGCAACTGTTACTACCAACCGACCTGAATGGAATTTTGCTGATATGGGGATGGCCATGACCGGGATCGTTCATGTTCCGATTTATCCAACCATCGGCGACGAAGAGTACAGCTATATTCTGGAACATGCCGAAATTAAAGCTCTTTTTGTGGGCGATAAAAAGCTGTTCGAAAAGTTAAGTCCGCTTGTCGCCCTTTTGCCTGCAATCACCCATATTTATTCTTTTGAAGAAATTGAAGGAGTTCCTTATTTTGAAGAATTGCTTCAGCTCGGCGAAAGCCACAAAGCAGAATTGTCGGAACAGCTGGAGCAAATAAAAGGTGAAGTTGATCCTGAAGATCTGGCAACAATCATCTATACTTCAGGAACAACAGGCGTTCCAAAAGGAGTGATGCTGACACATACCAACCTGGTTTCGAATTTTCTGGTACATTCCAAAATGCACCATTTGGGCAAAGATCACCGTGTTATCAGTTTTCTGCCGCTGTGCCATGTATACGAGCGCAGCGTGAATTACCACTTTCAGTACAAAGGAATGGGCGTTTATTACGTTGGAAATCTTGGTCAAATTGTTGCGGCAATCAAGGAAATCAAACCTCACATGTTTAACTCGGTACCGCGTTTGCTCGAAAGGGTTTACGATGGTTTTGTGTCGAAAGGAAAGGAGCTGTCGGGTATCAAAAAACTGATTTATTTCTGGGCGCTCAATCTGACAAGGCATTTCGAATACAACAAAGAATACAATTTCTTCCTGAAAATCAGGATTAAAATTGCCGACAAGCTGATATATTCAAAGTGGCGTGCGGCATTGGGGAATAACATTGTTTACATCGTTTCAGGAGGAGCTGCACTTCAGCCGCGTATTGCAAGAGTTCTGGGAATGGCCGGAATGCTGAACCTGGAAGGATACGGATTGACGGAAACTTCGCCGGTAATTGCAGTAAATAATCCTGAAACCAAGGCCATGAAAATTGGAACGGTTGGTGAGGTACTGAGCAATGTGCAGTTGAAATTTGCCGACGATGGCGAAATACTGTGCAAAGGCCCGGGCGTAATGAAAGGTTACTACAAGGAGCCTGAACTGACTGCCGAGGTAATTGATGAGGATGGCTGGTTCCATACCGGCGATATCGGGATTCTGGAAGATGGCAAATATCTGAAGATTACCGACCGTAAAAAGGAAATGTTCAAGCTTTCGGGTGGAAAATACATCGCGCCGCAAATGATTGAAAACAAGCTGAAAGCCTCGTTTTTTATTGAACAGATTATGGTGATCGGGGCGGGCGAAAAATTTGCCAGCGCATTGATTTCTCCCAATTTCAGTTATTTGCACGAATGGTGCAGTCACCGAAAAATTCTGTTTCAGGACAATGAAGAGTTGATACAAAATACTGAAGTACTTGCCCAGCTTCAGAAAGAAGTGGTAGCCATTAACAAAACTTTGGGCGAGCACGAAGAAATCAAACGGTTCAGGCTGGTGAGTGACGAGTGGACCCCGCAAACCGGAGAGTTGTCGCCAACTTTAAAGCTGAAAAGAAATTACGTTGCAGCGAAATACAAAACGATCATCGACGAAATTTATTCGGCATCGAAAGAACAGCCGGGAGGAAGGTTCAGGCTGCCAAAAATCAAATTGAATTTCGATATCAACGAGTTTATCAAGCGGTTGAAGCTATGAAACGCTTCAAATTCCATGTCCGGAATTCAAGATTATACCAAAGCTAAAGTAGTTTGACTGTGCTGATTGTTGCCCAATAATAGATCAGTTTAGTCTCGATTAGTTTGGATTTCTGATTGTTTTCATACATTGTTAACACAAGTTTATTACCTTTAACGAGTGAAAAATCAAAAAGAAACAGAAGCTGACTTTGAGATTGATAAGTTGACCAATTCAATTGAGAATAAGGTAACTGGTGAGGTTTTTGATACCGAAGTGACACATATTTATTTTGAAGACAGCAGACAAATTAAAAGAAAGGACTGGGTATTTGAGTGACACAAAGAATTTAAGAACTCTGAAAACGAAATTTACAAACTGACAACGATTAACAACCCTACAATTATTCATGGATTAATCTGTTTTACTGATAAAAGTGATCACATTTTTATGTCTCTTATTGAGAGTGCGAAATTTAATAAAGGTAAGCATAAACTTTATAGAGGAGTGGCAGGCAATCTTGTTGCTTTTGGATGCAAAGTTTCGTTTGAGAAAGGTTATGGCGGAGTGGTATCCTTTATTGCTAAAACAAAACTTATAGAGCATTATCGGCTAACAATAGGAGCAAAGCAATTTGGTGAAAGCAACCGGATGTTCATTGACACCAAGGAAGCATTTCTATTAGTTAAACAATATTTCAAAAATTTCAGCAATGGCAAACTTTAAAAAAATTGACGATCAAGATTTTATTTTTGTGAATAAACCAATTACTGAAAAGGAAGACAAAGAGTTTAGTGACTTCCTTAAAAATCGTAAGTCAAAAACAAAATCCAGAAAAAATGTACGTCCATCATCAAGGCCAAAAATTGAATTAGCTTAATTATTCAAAGTATATATGATGCAATGCACTCAAAAGGTGCGGAGCACCGAAATATAGGCACAACTTATTTGTGATATTCCGGTGCGTTGCACTTTACCAGCTTTTACCTATTTTTTACTACAACTATTCTTCAATTTTAAATCGATAAATGAATACTTTACCCGCACTATTCATTATAGAACCGAAAAAAGATTGGTGGGAAGAACTCCCAATTGCTCAGAGGAAACAAATACTTGCTGGTATTAAAGATGCTGATGAAGGGAGGATAATGGACTCGAAGGATTTTGGAAAAGACTGAACAATGCTTAGTTCGAAGGTGAAATTATAAAAAACCGAACCATCTGTTTGCAGAGTCAAATTGCTAAATTAAAGCGGTCAGATGTAAAGAGATGATCATAAATGCGTTTTATATTTGATGGTATTTACAATTTTTGCCTAGTATTAAAAGACTCCTCAACCTATAAGATACTATCATGAGTTTAGAAGATTTTGGATATAATAAGATATTTGAGAAATTCAGGCTTGACAATGTTCCCGGTAGTTTTGAGATAGGAAGAGTGATTGCTGAACACAAAGAAAGATACATCGTCAAGACACTCAAAGGCGAATTCGGAAAAATTATGAAGAACTATAAAAAGGGAAACAATAAAAAATAATACACATGTCGGGACACAGTAAATGGTCAACCATTAAACGTAAAAAAGGAGGCATTGATTCGAAACGATCCAAGGTGTTCTCAAAACTTGTTAAAGAAATTACCGTTGCCGTAAAGGAAGGCGGCACCGATCCTGACAGCAATCCGCGCCTCCGGGTAGCTATTGCAAATGCCAAAGGGGTAAGTATGCCAAAGGACAATATCAATCGCGCCATCAGTAAAGGAACGGACAAAGATTCGGCCTCATTTATCGAGTGTACGTTTGAAGGTTATGCCAACGGCGGCGTGGCCGTTTTTCTCGAAGCCACCACCGATAACCAGCAACGAACCATTGCGAATGTCAGGAGTTATTTCAATAAGAACAATGGCAACCTCGGAACCAATGGCTCATTGAGTTTTATATTCGACCGCAAAGGGATTTTTACCATTCCGCAGGGTACACTCGACGCCGATGAATTTGAAATGGAAATGATTGACGCCGGCGCCGAAGATATGCAGTTGGAAGAAGGCTATTTTACCGTTACCACTGCCATGGAAAATTTTGGTTCGATGATGAAAAAACTGGAAGCGCTGAACATCGAACCGGAAAGCGCCGGATTACAGCGTATCCCAAAAGAAACCACGACGCTCGATCTTGAAAGTGCCAGAAAAACGATGAAGCTCATTGAGTTGTTTGAAGAAGACGATGATATTCAAGCCGTTTATCACAACCTTGAACTGACAGATGAACTGATGGAGTTGCTTTAAATTTGATTTTCAGTCCGCAGTCATGTCAACGTTATACTGTCGAAGGTACGTCACCCTGAACTTGTTTCAGGGTCTCATGACAGAAGGGATGCCGAAACAAGTTCGGCATGACGTTGTGACAAGAGTTGGTTGACACGACACTAGTCTCTTTGTGTAGCGCTGTGATACAATTAATTACTCGGAGTTGCACAGAGAATGCACAGAGTGTCACAGAGTTTTTGGACACCCTCTCTGGAGTAAAACAACCCCATTTTTATTCCCCTTTACCCAACCTCCCAGGCTTCTTTTTTACTTCGGAATTCCGTGCAAAAATAAATACTACTTTTTCCTTGCACGCCGTAGAGTTATGTTTACATTTGAGAGACTAAATCTGAAAAATATGTAAACTTACCTGAAAGCGCTCGAACGAGCCCAATTGAAAGGCTGATTTTTTAACTTTCAACAACTCAACTCAACTCGAATCATATAATGCCAATACATCTGCAAGTTTGCGGTGATAAATACAAGAATTAAAAATTATAACAAAAAAAACGATATGAAAGTATTAGTAATTACAGTATTATTTGGAGTTTTAACGTTGGTGGGATTTTCACAAAAAAAGATTAAGAAACTGGACATTAAAGAAGAAGGATTCAGCGTAAATATTAAATATCAACCGATACTTGACAAGATTGAATCCAAGGGAATTACCGTAATAATAACGCCTCTTGCAGCGAACGAGCTTAATGTACTATTTTCCCAATCCAATCAACTGGATGGTAAATTTGACTACTCATACTTTGAAGCATCAAGAGATTCGTACTTTCTGAAAAACCAAAAGAAAAAACGAGAAAAATCAGATTCGGAATTTCTGTTGGAAGGTATTGAATGGCTTGTCGATAATGAGAAAATTAACCAGTTGGAATATATTGAACTTAGGCAGCAAGTTCTAACTGATTTTATTCCAGACTACAAAAACGAACTGTCTGATGCTGAAAATATTACTTTCAGTAATCCCTACTTTTTAGGAAATACTTATTTGAATATGTTTAAAATTGATTTAATAAATTCAACCAGCTCAGTTATTAAATTCGATGAAAACATTTTAATAAAGAACGGAAATAATGTCTCAACAAAACTTTCATCTGATTTTGTTAACGCAAAATTAGTAGAGACAAATACGTTGAACCTTAATAAGTCATTGACGCTAAAAAGATATAATTTAGATATGCCTATACTAATACCACCAAATACCACCGTAACAAAATACTTCTCAGTACTCCCAATTGAATTGAGTTCAGATAAACTTGAAATAATAATACCAAATTATAGTCAATCTCTCAGTTGGAAAGTAATTAAAAACCAGGATAAGATCAATAAACAATACTCATACTATGAATTTGCGTTATCCTCAGTATTTCAAGGTCAAGTGTTATACGGACTCAACTACATCTTTTTAGGTAGTAACTCGGCTCCAACTGCGTATGTCGGAGATAGCAAAATATTTATAAGTTCTGACGACACTGAGAAAAAAATTGAAGCTTTCATACTAACACTCTACGGAGATCAATTATATTTTGCCAGAAAAAGCGACATTCGGGCTATGGATTATTTAGACGTGACAAAAAACAAACGTTTTATTGTCACGCTTGATACTGAAAAATTAACTGAGGTTAAAAGGAAAGGAAAGTAATTTTTTCTAATTGTCTTATGAAACATTTTGATATTGAGTATTTATTGAGGATGACCATGAATTTTTTAAGCATAGAGAATTCCTGAATTCATTGCAATTAAAAAATAAAAACGCAACTTGACATCAATGCCAATTTCCAGTAAAGTTGATTAGATGCTTGAGCAGAAAGATACACCCAGAATATTTTCACCGAATTCACGGGAAGCTGATATTACCAACATTGGTTCCCTATTTTCTTATATAATAGTCAGATGTATTTTTCTGCCCAGACCTGTTTCGAATATTCTATACAGTGTTGAAACTTGAATGTCGGCTTTCCCATTTTCCAGTCTCGAAATATAGCTTTTTTTTGTTCCGATTTTATCGGCCAACTGCTCTTGCGTAATATTGGCTTCTTTCCTGGCCTCTTTTAACATTTCCGAAATAACAAAGTAATTTGCCTTTGCTTCATACTCATCTCTTGTTGAGGAACCTATTTTGCCATATTTGATGTCCAACAATTCATCAAATGTTTTTGCATTTCTAATTGCTTCTTCTTTTTTCATTTTCCTGAGTTTTTTAATTCAAAATACTCACGTTTTAACCTGAGTGCTTTCTCTATTTCTTTCAATGGAGTTTTCCAAGATAAAAGTCAGCAAAGTAGCTACCATGAAATATGATTTTTCTTTCTACAAATTTCATTCTGCAAAGTTAACTATTAAGTCAACATTTCCAAAGCTATTTTTATGCTATGAAATTATCGAGTATCGCTTTTAAGGTTTTGGTAGCTTAATAAATGTAGCAACATTTTGATGCTTATTTGAATTGAAATTAGCAACACGGCAGGCGAACGTCAACCACAAAACAAAAGTTCCAAATTCCAGGCTAAACTAACCTGAAATTTGGAACTTGAAATTTGGAACTATTTAAAGTTTAGTTTCTTCTGCGTCTTGGGCGATCACCACGGTCGCCACCTCTGTCACCACGATCGCTGAATGCAGGTTCTCTGCGGCTTTCACAGCGTCCATGGGCAGAGCATCATGATTCATTTTCATTCGGTTTATCGTCATAGTCTGACGAATATTTTTTTTTGATGAAGATTTACCATATTGGGAAATCTGTATTATCTTTGCAGACAAAAAACTGTGAGAGTAATTGCTAAAAGTACATTGCGCGATTTTTGGACAATTCACAAAGATTGTGAAGAACCACTAAAATCATGGTATGATGAAGCTGAAAAAACAAGTTGGATTTCACCAAATGTAATAAAATCCGACTATCCGTCAGCAAGCATTTTGCAAGATAACCGGGTAGTTTTCAATATAAAGGGTAATTCGTATAGATTGGTTGTAAAGATTAATTACAAATTTGGAATTCTTTGGATTCGATTCATTGGTACACATGCAGAGTATGATAAGATAAACGCTGAAACAATATAATTATGGAACACAAAGTAATAAAAACTAAAGAAGAATATAATCTGGCATTAAAAAGACTTGAAGTTATATTTGATGCAGAACCGGGAACAACAGAAGGTGACGAATTGGATTTGTTGTCATTATTGATTGATAATTATGAAAAGATTCATTATCCGATTGATTTGCCAGATCCGATTGAAGCCATTAAGTTTCGAATGGAGCAAATGAATTATAAACCAAAGGATTTGGCTGATGTGATTGGATTCAGAAGTCGTGTAACAGAGATATTAGGAAAAAAGAGAAAGTTGTCTTTAGATATGATTCGTAAGATTAATAAAAAGATGCATATTTCAACAGAAGTATTAATTCAGGAATATTAACATCGCTTCGATTTTACTTGAACTTCAAAGCTGAGTCATTCATAAAACAAAAGTTCCAAATTTCAGGTCAACTCAACCTGGAATTTGGAACTTGAAATTTTACGCTATCGCGTGTTTAGTTTCTTCTGCGTCTTGGACGATCTCCGCGGTCACCGCCTCTGTCACCGCGATCGCTGAAAGCAGGTTCTCTGCGGCCTTCGCGACGTCCGCCGGCAAAACCGCCACCGCCATTGTAACCGCCGCCACCTTCTCTGCGGAATGATCCACCTTCGCGTGGTTGCATGTCGGCAGTCGATTCAACCTTACCAATATTGATAACATGGCCTTCAATTACCTCGTTGTTCATCGCATTTACAAGGTCCTTTTCGAAGCTGCTGTCAATTTCAAAAAAGGAGAACTTACGCTGAATATCAATTTTGCCGATTTCAACATTCCTGCGGCTTGAGTATTGGTTGATCAGCCCGATCAATCCTGATGCGTTCAGGTTTTGTTTTTTTCCGGCGTTGATAAACAGTTTGGTGAAATTCATACGGTCGCCACCACGGTCACGGTCGCTTCCGCGGTCGCTGCGTTGGAACGAATCGCGCGATGCGTCAGTTCTCACGTTCAGGTCGCGTGAATTTTTGTAATAATCAAGCAATTGGTTGAATTCGAGCGATACAAAATGTTTAACGATATCGTCGTGGCTCATTCCTTCAAATTTTTCAAGAATTTGCGGAAGGTATTTTTCTATTTGAGTTTCGTTGATTTCAACGTTTTGTACACGGTCAATCAGGTGAAACAATTGTTTTTCACATATTTCGTCTCCGCCCGGAACCATTTTCCGTTCGAATTTTTTCCGTGCAATTTTTTCAATTTGTTTCAAACGGCCTGTTTCTTTCAGGTTGATAATTGAAACAGAAATACCGCTTTTGCCAGCTCTTCCGGTACGTCCGCTGCGGTGAATATACACCTCATGATCGTCAGGCAAAGAATAATTGATTACGTGGGTCAATTCAGTTACATCCAGTCCGCGTGCAGCCACATCGGTTGCAACCAGCATTTGCAGCTGTTTTCCGCGGAAACGGGCCATCACCTGATCGCGCTGTGCCTGCGAAAGATCGCCGTGCAAAGCATCTGCATTGTATCCGTCGGCCATAAATTGTTCGGCCACATCACGGGTTTCCATTCTGGTGCGGCAGAAAACAATCGCATAACAGTCGGGATAATTATCAGCAATACGTTTTAATGTTTCGTATTTGTCTTTGGCCTGAACCATGTAATAGTGGTGCTCAACGTTTTCAGCGCCTGCATTTCTTTTTCCTACTGAAATTTCAATCGCATCTTTAAGATAATTGGATTTCATGGAGGCAATTTCGGTTGGCATGGTAGCCGAGAACAGCAGTGTTTGTTTTTCTTTTGGAGTGGTTGACAAAATAGCGTCCAATTCTTCCTTGAATCCCATGGTCAGCATTTCGTCCGCTTCGTCCAGAATCAGCCACCGGATGGCAGAGATGTTCAGCATTTTACGGCGGATCAGATCATGCACACGTCCGGGAGTACCAACAACAACTTGTCCTCCGGCTTTCAGTTCCCTGATTTGTTTGGTAATGTCGGCGCCACCATAAACCGGAATCGTTTTGAAACCGGGAATGAATTTCGAGTATTTATCCATGTCGCGGGTGATTTGCAAACACAACTCACGTGTTGGACACAAGATTAAGGTCTGAACCTCTTTGATTTGCATCGAGGTATTGTTGATAACCGGAAGTCCGAATGCGGCGGTTTTGCCGGTTCCGGTTTGGGCCAAAGCCACTAAATCATTGGTTGATGAAATCAGGTGCGAGATGGTTTGCTCCTGAATAGGCGTAGGGTTTTCGAACCCCATTTCAGCGATCGCCTTTAAGATTTCCGGCTTTAGGCCAGTTTCTTCAAATGTCATATTAATTCCTTTTAAATTGTGAATCAGCAAAACGCTGACCCTGTTAATGGAAGGAGACAGTTAGTTGCTCCTGCCTTAAACCAGGCAAAAAGGAAATTAACCGACCCCTAAAATCTGGGCGCAAAGGTAATTTAATTTTCTTACCGAATTCAGTTTGGTTTTTAAACTCCTGAAAACAAGGCTGAATTAACACAAAGGCAACATTAATTAGAGCTTAATTGGCTTTTGTCGACAATCCCAGACCGACAATACTATGATTTCGTCAGAAGTTAATTCGTAAATAAGCAGGTAGTTCTTCAGTATTTTGACTTTTACATTTTCTTTATTCGTGGGTTTCCCAATTAACGGATATCTGGAAATCAGTTTTAGTGACTCCCTGATTAACTTGTTAAGCTTCTTGCTGTAACTAGTCGATTTATTGTGATTATTCCAGAAAGTAAGAATTTCAATTCTCTCTTTTTGAGCTCTTTCGGTCCAAACTATTTGTCTAACCATTCTTCAATATCTTTATCAGCCTGCTTATCTGTCAAAAACTGGCCATTTTTATATTGAAGCTGTCCTTCTTCCACCGCCCTGATTTGTTCTTCCGACAGCTCATAAATACTTGAATCTGATTCTTCATTGGCAATTAAACGGTACATTTCTTCCAATAGTTCGCTGTCCTCTGATTGGTCAATTTTTCCGATTAATTTCTTCTTTAATTCTCTAACAGTCATATTATTTCGTTTTTACAAACTTACTTAATTTGTGAGTAATCGGATAAAGAAAATTAACTCTATTTTTTAATGAATCATACGTCATCATTACAACCAATTTTAAGAATCTTCCTGAAAGTCGGTGATTTCTGAAATTGCTCTCAGTATAAAGAAATTGTACGCTTATCTTTGAGGCCTGAAAAAATTGATATGAAGACTTTTGTTTCCCGACCATTTCGTTTGTGGCTCATCGTTGTTCAGGTTATCCTGACAATGGGCCTTTACTCTTGCGGCAGCCGTCCTTCCACTGACAAGAATACCAAACAGGATGATTCACTCACAGTTTCGGCAGAAGAGACAGACGACTCACCTGAAATACAGCAGGTAAATGCCATCATGGTTTCTCCTGAAAATCCCCGTCCGGGACAGGTATTCCGCGTGTTGGTAACAGGCAGTAAAAGTATCCGGAAAGCTAAAATTACAGTGAACAGTCCTTCCGGAGAAATAGAAACAGCGAAAAGCCGGGGTGGGGAAGTATTGCCTTTCTGGCGTATTGATGAATTTGTTGCCGGAACAGAAGGCAATTATAAGGTTACTTTTCAAACCAAAACAACGACCGAAAGTCTTGAATTTACGGTAACCGGGAAGCCAATGATTTCAGCATCACAGTCCGTTTGGAAAACAAAGCAAGGTTGGAACGCCAAAACGGAAGCGCTTTATTCGGCGTGGGTAAATGCCTTGTTTCATGGAGCAGATGAACGTTCGTCGTGGGGAGCCCTGAACGAAATTACACAGAATCAGGAACTCAATTTTCTATATAACCACCACTCGTTGGGCGAAGATGATGCTTCAGGTAAAATTAAAGTGCTGATGGAACCTGATTGTGCCGATAACCCATATTTTCTGCGGGCTTATTTTGCATGGAAGCTTGGACTTCCGTTCGGGTATCATGAGGCAGATCGCGGTGGCCTGGGCCGTGCGCCAAAAACAGGGCGATGGATCACCAATGAGGTAATTTTATCGAAATCAAATCCGATTCAGAAATTCAACACATTTGCGAGAATGGTGATGAATGGAGTTCATTCAGGAACTGCCCGTACTTCGCTGAACAACGAAAACTCGGATTATTATCCCGTTGCCCTTAGCAGAGAGGCCATTCGCCCCGGAATTGTATATGCCGATCCTTATGGACACACGCTTATTCTGGTTGGTCAGGTGCCTCAAACCGACGACAATACGGGTGTGCTTCTTTCTGTTGATGCCCAGCCTGACGGAACGGTGGGGATTAAACGTTTCTGGAAAGGAAATTTTTTATTCAATACGAATGAAGCGGAAGTGATTGGCGAACCCGGATTTAAGGCATTCCGGCCAATTGTTGTCACCGAAGGCAAACTCAGGCTTTTGAAAGCCGAAGAGATCACCGCTGAATCTGGACTGCTGCCATTTTCACTTCAGCAAAAAGGAATGGAAAGCAATGTATTTTATCACACGATGGAACAGATCATTAATCCTGAACCGCTTGATCCTGAAATGGCAATGCTCGATTTGATAAAAGCATTGCACGAACAGCTTGTTGTGCGGGTTACATCGGTTGAAAATGGCGAAAAATATATGAACGCACATCCGGGAACAGTTATTCCGATGCCGGGTCGGGCTGCGGGAGTGTTTCAGACGGGTGGCGTATGGGAAGATTTTTCGACTCCCAACCGTGATCTGCGCCTGTTAATAGCAATGGATGCCGTTCTCGATTTTCCGGCCAAAGTGATGCGCTCACCCGATGATTATAAAATACCCATGCTGCAATCTCCTGAAAAGGTGAAAGAAAATTTACAGGAACTCCTGAATAAGAAGTTAACAGAACTTTCGATTACTTATACCCGTTCCAACGGCACCGAACAAATCCTGACAATCAGTGAGATTCTGAAACGGAGGGATGCATTTGAAATGGCATACAATCCGAACGATGGCGCCGAAATCCGCTGGGGAGCGCCCGAAAATAGCGAAGAACGCTCTACTTGCAAACGTCGTGTACCTGCCAGTCAGTTGGAAAAAATGAAGTCGGTGCGTGTCTGGTTCCAAAAAAGGCTGCATCCGCCAACCTAAGCAATTTCTTTAATGTTTGTTAATGAGATCATTTTAACCGACAATCTGCTTTTCAGTAGGAACTATTTTTGGTTTATTTAAGCTGGATTACTAAATCGGTTTAATTCTCATGAGTAAATCGTGTATTTTATTCTGCAATTGTGGTGCAGGTGTAATTTCTTCTGAAAAGTCGAACCAAATCAAAATGATGGTTGGATCGTTTGATGTTGATTTGTATCAGCTCGACGATTTCTGCGGAATTGTTCTTAACCGGAAGGATTTTATCCGGGCAATCGATCAGAAATACGACCGGAAAATAATGGTTGCGTGTTATCCACGGGCAATCAAAAGTCTTTTGGCACAGAACGATCTGACACTTTCGGGATTGGAAGTCCTGAATTTCAGGGAACTGTCGGTTGCTGATATTGAATCGAAACTCCGGAATGATTTTTTATTTACTGAAGGAAAAACTTCAGAAACAACCATTGAAAGCGGGTTGGATGTTCCGGCATGGTATCCGGTGATTGAACAAGCACTTTGCATAGATTGCGGAAAATGCTTCAAATTCTGTTTATTCGGTGTTTACACGTTTGGTAACAAACAGCTTAAAGTTGTGAATCCGCTGGCCTGTAAAAACAATTGTCCGGCTTGCGGACGGAACTGCCCCACTTCGGCCATTATTTTTCCACGGCTGAAAGAAACCGTTGTTCTGGCAGGTGCCGAGCCGGGAGCTGAGCATCGGGTAAAAGAATTCGCAATGGACAGCAGTTTAATTTCGACACTGAACCAACGTTCAGCGTTGAGACGGAATATTTTTAGGGCAGGATTGATGGAGCAGGCGCAAGCTGAAAGGCAGAAAGCGCTGGAAGAATTGAAAGCCTCAACCGATCTACCCAAAGAATTGGGGTAGCGGAGCTAAGCCCAAAGAATTGGGGTCTTCATATAACCGTCACATGAATGTGACGGCAAAGCCTGCCAGCCGCAGGCAGGGATACAGCTCTTGTCTTGATAATCGCGATATCCTTTGCCGTTTGCCTTTAGGCAACGGACGCAAGAATGCAAAGAAATTGGGCTTTAGCCCTAAATGTTTGAAATTTGAAACTGACTAAATGGGTTCAATTTAAAAAACAGACGCAATATATTGCGTCTCTACGAAAAAATGGGATTACTAAAAAACATACTGATCCGGACTGACAAACGATGTTTGTACAAATTTGTGGTGAACATGGGCATCAAAGGTTCCATGTCGTTTGCAAGGTTTCAGAAACGGCAAAAGAAAGGCGAATTCTTTCCGGCCTTTAATTTCATTTCAGTTACCGACGACTGCAACCTGAATTGCCAGGGATGCTGGGTGATGGGAAAGGAAAAAAATAGCCGGTTGAAACCGGAACAGCTCAACCGGATCATTGACGAAACCAAAAAAGCAGGTTCTTATTTCTTCGGAATTTTGGGCGGCGAACCGCTCTTGTACAAACCACTTCCCGAGATATTCAAAAAACATTCGGATTGCTATTTTCAGTTGTTTACCAACGGTACGCTTCTTACTCCTGAAGTGGCTGAGGCGCTTCGGCAGTGTGCCAATGTAACTCCGCTCATTAGCTTCGAAGGCGATGAAGAGGTTGCCGATGTGCGCCGTGGCGGAAAGAATGTGTTTCAATCGGCCAATCAGGGAATTGACAATTGCATAAAAGCCGGACTGGTTACAGGCGTCGCCATCAGTGTTTGCAAATCGAACCTCGAAATGGCTATGTCGCCAGAATTTATCAATTCACTGATCGACAAGGGGGTTGCCTATTTGTGGTATTACATTTATCGTCCGGTTGGACATCAGCCCAATTACCAACTGGCGCTAAGTCCGGATGAAATTCGTCAGCTTCGTCAGCACATGGTCGATGCCCGGATGAAATACAGCATTGCCATTATTGATACTTATTGGGATGCGGATGGAATTGCCATGTGTCCGGCTGCTGAAGGTTTGAGCCACCACATCAATGCCTCCGGATTTGTTGAACCATGTCCGATCATTCAGTTTGCCGCCGATCATGTGGATGAAAAACCGCTTGATCGATTGTATGCAGAATCGACTTTTTTAAGTGATTTCAGAAGCAGTATTCAACAAAAAACCAAAGGTTGTGTTGTGATGGAAGATCCGCAATGGCTGGCTGGATTTGTAAAAAAACACGATGCACAAAATACTTCAGGAAGGAATGGAGAATTGTATCGTTTAGCCACGGCACCTGAAACTGTTAGTCACGGTTCGTGTGATGTGATTCCGGAGAAAAGCCGGATTTACCGTTTTGCCAAGAGGCGGGCATTTTTCGGACTGGGAGCTTATGGATAAATTAAAATATTT
>JAUYEQ010000442.1 GCA_030691295.1 Bacteroidota bacterium | reverse complement strand
AATATCATGATTGATTATCAGTAACTTAAAAACACTGCATAATGAAAATAACCCGAAAAAAGGTGAATTTAACTGAAAATTAGGTGAATTGGAGGTTTTTTGCTGCAATGTGGGTTAATCTATCTGTAACCCAATAAGGTAATAAGGTCAATGTTTCTTTCGCCTTCTATTTCTACTTAGGTAGCCTTAGAAAATAGGGCTTTAATCAGCCAGACTTCAGAGTGAACGTGCGACTGCCAGAGTCGGATCAATACTTCAGCAGCCGTAATAGGAAAACTACAATATAAAACTTTTACTTCCGTTTCATCAATATACCACATTATTGACGGTAATAATATATAAACCAATAAGATGCTAAAAACTATGATTACCATAAGAAAACATTTGCTTGTAATAATTATCACTGCTGTTCCAATATTAACCTTTGCACAAAGTACTGCAATAACCTCTACTACAGACTCAACAGATATTAAAGGACAGTTCGAGTATTTGTATAAAAAGTCCAACACTTTCGAGCAATACAAGGTTATTCCAATGAATAGTTTCAACACACTCAAGCAAAATGCGACTGACAGTATCAGATTGTACAAAAAGGAAGCAACCGTTCATTTGAATGAAACCAACAGCCTGAATAGCAAGCTGGAAGCCAGCAACGCTGAGATTGCGCGATTAAAAGAAGAATTGTCAACAACTCAAAATATGCAGAATAGCGTTAAGTTATTTGGAATGGGAATAGACAAAAAAGCATATAATCTAATCATGTGGGGAGTTGTATTTTTCCTGGCAATCTTCAGTACCATCTTATTTTTAATGTATAAACGAGGTCACCAGGTTGTAAAGGACGCCAAAACCAGACTCGTGGAAGTGCAGGAAGATCTTGAAAAACTTAGAAAAAGTGGAATACTGCGCGAGCAAAAGCTAGGTCACGAACTAATAACCTATAAATTAAGACACCCTGATAATTGAAGCAAATTAAATCTAGCTGAAATGCAAACAGATTTATTTCGAAATATGTTGGTAAAAACCATCGATAAGTGCAATAAAGCCATTTAATGTTGGGTAAACCAGACAAAAAGTAAAAATGTATCCATAATATTTTTTTACCCAAAGAATAATTACTACATTTGTTTGTAAAAACCATCAATAACAATTAAAAGCTGATACAATGATGGAATATACCAACATTAAATGGAATGAATTAAGCGATGGTGCAGTGCTGGTGCAAATTGGTCAATTTGTTCAGCAAACACGCCTTCAGCAGAATAAAAGCCAGCAACAGGTAGCAGATGCTGCCGGAGTTAACCGGAGTACTTTGAGTCAAATTGAAAACGGGCGTGGAGGAACACTTCTTTCACTGATTCAGATTTTGAGGGTGCTCAACCAAATATCGTTTCTGAACGTTTTTCAGGTTGAAGAAAAAGTTAGCCCCATGTACCTTGCGAAACTGGAAATGAAAAAGCGCAGGCGGGCCCGAACTCCAAAAACAGAAGATCCCAAATCCTATCCTTTACCCGATTGGTGATGATTGAAAATGCATTCATAAATATCTGGAATAAACGCATTGGCGCCATTCACTGGAATTCAGAATCTGGATTTGCTGATTTTGAATTTGATCCGATGTTTGTCCAGTATGGGTTGGATGTGTCGCCAATGAAAATGCCAATTTCGGAAGCTCAAAATCATATATTTTCATTTCGCGAACTTGCCGGAAGCAAAACATTTAAAGGTTTGCCCGGTTTGCTGGCTGATGTTTTGCCCGACCGTTACGGAAATGAATTGATTAACACCTGGCTTGCCCGTGTTGGCCGCCTTTCAGGGAGCATGAACCCGGTTGAAATGCTTTGTTTTACGGGAAAACGCGGAATGGGCGCTCTGGAATTTGAGCCGGTAGTACCAAAATCTGCCAATCAGGCTACCGTTGTTGAAATTGGAAGTTTGGTTGATGTGGCGCAGCAAATCCTGACCGGAAGACAATCGTTTCAGTCACAGCTTTCGCACGATGAGCAGAAGGCGCTTTCTGATATTCTGAAAATAGGTACCTCTGCCGGAGGGGCGAGGGCAAAAGCAATTGTTGCATGGAATGCCGAAACCGGAGAAGTCCGATCTGGACAGACCGATGCTCCTGAAGGTTTTACGCAATGGCTACTCAAGTTCGATGGGGTTGACGACAGTCAGTTTGGGGTAACCTGGGGTTATGGTAGGGTAGAGATGGCCTACTACCTGATGGCGGTTGATTGCGGTATTGAGATGACAGAATGCCGTTTGATTGAAGAAAACGGTCGCGCTCATTTTATGACCCGCCGGTTCGACCGCCCAACTGGCAGCGAAAAGTTGCATGTGCAAACGTTTTGTGGCTTAATGCACTACGATTTTAACGACATCTATTCGTACAGCTATGAGCAACTGTTTCAAACCATGCGAATGTTGCGGCTGACTTACCCTGAAGCTGAACAAATGTTTCGCCGGATGGTGTTCAATGTAATGGCTAAAAATTGCGACGATCATACCAAAAATTTTGCTTTTTTGATGAACCAATCGGGCGAATGGAAGTTGGCTCCGGCTTATGACGTTTGCCACGCTTACCGGCCGGGCAGCGAGTGGGTGAGCCAACATGCACTAAGTATAAACGGGAAACGACAGGGAATTACGCGCGACGATTTACTCGAAGTTGGCCGCCAAATGAACGTGAAAAAAGCGCCTGCCATCGTTCAGCAAATCGCTGAAACGGTTGCCAAATGGCATAATTTCGCCGAACAGGTGAATGTTGAGGCTAAGTTGCGGGATGCGATTGGGGAAACGTTGGTGGTTTTGTAGCAGAACCAACTCCCTTTCCCTTTTTTGAACAAAAACGATCCTCAGAAGTTTTACTAATTTATTTGATATAAATTAGCTATCATGGAAACATTGAATTTAAACCGAAGAAAATTTCTTACAGCCCTTTCGCTTGGAACCGCGCACGTTTTATTTTCGAATCCGCTTTTGGCAAATACATTTCAAAGCGCCTCATTAAATCCGCTTCAAAAAGTAAAACTTGGAAATTCAGGAATGGAAACTACGTTGCTGGGTATTGGAACGGGTGTTCATGCTTCAAACCGCTCTTCATTTCTCACCAAACAGGAAAAAGACAAGAGTCTGGGAATGTTGAGGTATGCTTACGATAAAGGATTTCGCAATTTCGATTGTGCCGACACTTACGGAACGCATTGGATGATGGCTGATGTCCTGCCACACATGAATCGGGAAGAACTTACCATTACTTCTAAAATTTGGGTTCGGAGCGGCGGTATTCCTGATGCCGACAGACCTGATGCGAATATTGTCGTCGATCGTTTCAGGAAAGAAATGAAAACTGATTACATCGATTTGGTTCAGATACATTGTATGGTGGATGCCGACTGGACAGATTCCCAAAAACGTCAGATGGATATTCTGGAAAATTTGAAATCGAAGGGAATTGTCAAGGCGCATGGTGTTTCGGTTCATTCGCTGGAAGCCATGAAAGCTGCGGTAGAAAGTCCGTGGGTTGATGTTATTCATGTGCGGATCAATCCGTATGGAATTGCCATGGACAAGCCGGAGCCCGAAGAAGTTGTAAAAGTGATCAAACAATTGCATGATTCGGGAAAAGGTGTGATTGGGATGAAAGTGATTGGCGATGGAAAATATAGCGGCGACAGCGAAAAAATAGACAACACGTTACGTTTCGTAATGGGTTTGGGAACCGTAAACATGATGATCGTCGGGTTTGAAAATACAGCGCAAATAGACAATTACCTTGTCCGTGTTGAGAAAGCGCTTGGGGAATTAAAACGGGGATAAATAAGGAAATACATCTTGCTGGGCGAAGCAGGAACAAGTGGAAATAATATTTCCGGTCGAATTTCTGATGATTCAACAAAAAAACCTTATTTCTATTTTTTTTAAACCTCAGTAGAATTCAGAATAACCTATGAATTTAACCTTATTAATTTATCTGTAAATCAATAAGGTAATAAGGTTAGTGCTTAATTCGCCTTCGATTTGTACTGAGGTTGCCTTAATAAATAAGGTTTTTTCTTACTTTGGTCACGGGGCTACCTTAAAATCACCCTGACACTAAACCTGGATTTCTTTTTATGTCACGAAACAACTATTTTCAGTTTAAACAATTCCGGATTATTCAGGAGCAATCAGCCATGAAAGTGGGTGTCGATGGTGTTTTGATCGGTGCCTGGGCAGATGTTTCAGGAGCAAAGCGGATTTTAGACATTGGAGCCGGAACCGGATTAATTGCCCTGATGATGGCGCAGCGAAATCCCGATGCGCAAATTGATGCTTTGGAAATTGAACCGGAAGCTTTTCAGGAAGCTGTTTTTAATGCTGACCAATCTCCCTGGAATGCTCGGATTCAGATTGAATTGTGTTCGTTTCAGGAATTTACGGAAAAGTCAGATTTGAAATATGATCTGATTGTGAGTAATCCGCCGTATTTTACCAACGGACACAAAGCACCTCTCGAAAATCGGGCAACTGCGCGGCATTCCGATTCGTTGCCACTGAGTGTTTTAATTTCAGGAGCACTTGGGTTACTTAGCGAAACTGGTAAAATAGCTTTGGTTCTGCCAATCGAGAGCCTTCCGGAGTTAATGAAATTGGTTGTTTTGAACAATCTGTTTATTTCCCGCATCTGCCATATCAAGCCAAATCCGCAAAAGCCGGTTTTTCGGATACTGGCCGAATTAACCAAATCAGAATGTATTTTTCAGGAGGAAACCCTGATGATTGAATTCGGGACACACCACGATTACACCCCGGAATACAAGGAATTGACTAAGGATTTTTATCTGAAATTCTGACTTGAGTCACACAAGAAACATAAACGGACTGTATGTTTTTTCCATTCTGGTAGCAAACCGGTCGATTGAGTTGTGGTCAATTTTCGAAACACTCTCGTTCACTTTTGCAATTTTCCTAACAAGCATCCGCTCAATGATATTCATTTTTTCGAAGTTGAATTCCCCTCCAAAAATCGCTTCCGTTTTTGCCATTTGGTGCAACTCTTCCGGAAACGCGTTTTTGATCTGTTCACGGGCAACTTCAGGCTCGTACATACAGCAAATAAAAAGGCCTATTTCTCTGTTTTCCAAAGCTTCCAGATTGGCTGTGCAAAAATCTCTGACGCTTTTCTGAATTTGTCCGGCATGAATGGATCCTCCAATAATAACCCTGTCGGAATCGGCAACGGAAGGTGATGGATTTTTACGCAAATTAATGATTGCGACCTCACCTGATAGTTTTTGGGAAAGTTCCTGCACTACTTTTTCGGTGCATCCGTGCGAACTGCTGTAAATAATAGTTGTTTTCATCTGTTTCTGTTTTTGTTTCCTCCCAAATTTACGGAAACGAGAGCAATCAATCAGGTAAGTTTGGTCATAATTTTTGAAGTTTTTTGTTAAAAAAACAAATAATAAATTAGCTGACCGGTTAATTTCAATGTTATCTTTCCGCATTAACAAAAGACTTAGTTGTCTGAAATAAAAATAAATAGTATTTTTGGCCTCCAAATTTTAACAGCATGATGAGTTTAATTAAGCACGACATAAAGATTGACGAAAGTTTTTACAAGATTGAAGAAATCAGGCATTTGACAGGCGAAACATTTTCGCTTAAATTACCACGGGCACGGTTTTCATTTCAGGCAGGCCAGCATCTTTCGCTGGGTATTCACGGCGACTACCAAAGCAGGGAATACTCGATTTACAGCGGCGAAAACGACACCAATCTCGAAGTTTTGGTAAAAGAAGTTGACAATGGCTATTTCACCCCCAAACTCCGAAAGCTGAAATCAGGCGATTTGGTGGAGATTCACGGTCCTTTCGGAAAATTCGGGATGGAAGCGAAAGCTGCCGAAACCGGCAAATTTGTATTCATCGCCAGTGGTACCGGTATCGCGCCTTTCAGGAGCATGGTCCGTACTTATCCTGAAATTGATTACACGCTCATTCACGGTGTTCGCCTTGCAACAGAAGCCTACGACCGGCATGAATATGCAGCCGACCGCTATGTTTTGTGCACAAGCCGTGATACGAACGGAACTTATACAGGTCGTGTGACGGGTTATTTAAAAAACTGTACTTTCGCTCCCGAAACCGATTTTTACCTTTGCGGCAATAGCGACATGATTTTCGACGCGCTTGAAATACTAAAAGAAAAGGGTTTTGAACGCGACCAAATTCACTGCGAAGTTTACTTTTAGCAAGCCGCTGGCTGCTAGCCGCTAGCAACTTGCCATTCAAAATAAAAATGTTCTATAAATGAAGTACCACCTGATTACATTGGGTTGCCAGATGAACCTTTCGGACAGCGAGCGCGTGAGTGCCGTGCTCGAAAATATGGGTTACGAAAGAACTGAAAACGAGGAAGAAGCCAATTTACTTGGTATGCTGGCTTGTTCGGTGAGGCAAAAACCCATCGACAAAGTTTACAACAAAATCGCCCAGTGGAACCGGTGGAAGAACAAACGCAACCTGATTACTTTTGTTTCAGGATGTTTGTTGCCTGCCGACAAAGAGAAATTCCTGAAAACGTTTGACCTGACATTTCAGATGAGCGAACTGGCGCAATTGCCGGAAATGATTCGCGGATACGGAGTTGTGACTCCTGCCGGACTTCGGTCGCCGCAACCGGTGATGCCTAAAAACGAGCATATTGCCGAAATGTGGCACATCAAACCCAAATACCAATCGACCTACGAAGCTTTTGTGCCGATACAGAACGGTTGCGACAAATTCTGTACGTTTTGTGCGGTTCCCTATACCCGTGGGCGCGAAGTTTCACGACCTTCCGGAGAAATTATTGATGAGATTCGCCATTTGGTGAATCAGGGATACAAATCCATCACACTTTTAGGCCAGAATGTAAACTCGTATGGACTGGATAAAAATGGCGAAGAAATCAATTTTGCTGAATTGCTTCGTCAGATTGGCGAATACGGCATCACTTCCGGCGAAGAATTTTGGGTGTATTTTACCTCACCACATCCGCAGGACATGAACCGCGAAGTGATTGAAGTAATTGCCGCGTACGATTGTTTGGCCAAGCAAGTTCATCTGCCCATGCAAAGTGGCGACGAACGTGTGCTGATAAAAATGAACCGCCGGCATTCAATGGACAAATACCGCCGGATTGTGGCTGACATTCGCGAACTGATTCCTCAGGCCACTTTGTTTACCGACATCATTGTTGGATTTTCAAGCGAAGGCGAACCCGAATTTCAGAACACCGTGACTGCCATGAACGAATTCCGTTTCAACATGGCCTACATCGCGATGTATTCACCACGCCCCGGAGCCGCCAGTTTCCGATGGGAAAACGAGGTCTCGGCTGAAGATAAAAAGGACCGTCTGCACCGGCTAACCGAAATACTGAAAATTCATTCAAAAGAATACAACGAAACAATGGTTGGCAGAACAATGCGCGTTCTGATCAATGGAACCGACCGTAAAACGGGCTTTTCAACCGGACTGACCGAAGGAAAACTTATTGTCCGGCTCGATCGTAGCGACGCTTCATTGATGGGGGAAATTGTGGATGTGAAAATTACTTCGGCAGCCGATTTTTCAATGAGTGGCGAAATGTTGGTTTTAGTTAACCATTAACAGTTCAATTTGATTCTTGCCGACCCAGTTTTTTAGCCCGCTTTTAGTTTCAGAAATGGCCAGCAAAAAGCCGCCACCGCCCGAACCCAGCAGTTTAATAAAGACTTTTTCGGTTAGCGCTTCTGAAATTATACCATGAAAATCTCCGGGGATCATTCTCCGGAAATGCTGTAACTGAAAGTGAATCAGTTGATCCAGAAAAAGAAAGAAGTTTTGTTGATTGCCGCTCAGCAATGATTCGATGCAACCGTTGTTGGCTGGAATAAACTGTTTATCGAATGCCAGTTCAAACTCAGGAAAGTTAAACCGTTCGATAAAATGCTGAACCAACGGACCCGTTGCCCCGGTCGTTCCCGTGTCAATTAACGCAAACGATAAATCAGTTTCAGCCAGATTTATTTTTGCCGGATGAATCATTTTTTTTGAATCAATCAGCAAAGGCTTGTTCAAATAGGAAATC
>JAUYEQ010000439.1 GCA_030691295.1 Bacteroidota bacterium | reverse complement strand
CACCGGCAACCCATTTGTATTCAGCGAAAACAATGTTCTTTTCCGAAAATCAATGTATTTTGACAATCAGGGATTCAAGCACAAACTGAATCTGAATTTTGCCAACCTCGAACTGATTTTCAATGAAAACTTCAGGAAAGGAAGGATTAAAATTACCACAAACCCGGAAAATGCAGTCCGCGAACGAATTGAAGACGATCGCGGAGACCACATCAAATTGCTAAAGAAAACAGTACAAATAAGACAAAACCTGAACTGGGGCAAAAAAGCAAACCTGTTTTTGGATGATTTCACAAAAATTTTATTCATTGGAATTGCAATTACCCTGATCATTCTCTATCCAGAATATTGGATCACATTCTCGTCGGTGCTGCTAATTTACTTTGTCACGTCATCAATTATTGTTAAAAAACTTTTAATCCGTTTGAAGGAAAGAAAAATCTTCGTACCTTCGTTTTTTTACATTTTGATAAAACCAATCATTAATTGCTGTTTTTTTTGGTCCATGTATATAATTCACCGTAGAAACAGATGGAACTAAACCCGCAACTATCAGATAAAGCGCAGTATGATTTTTTACTGGTCGAATCGGCTCTGACAGGCGATGAGAAGGCCTTTGCACAGCTGATGAGCCGCTATAAAGACGCCATTTACTTTATGCTTCTGAAAATGGTGAACAATAAAAGTGACGCTGAGGACCTCACCCTTGAGGCTTTCGGAAAAGCATTTAAAAATTTACACCAGTATTCGCCCAGCTATGCCTTCAGCACCTGGCTGTTTAAAATTGCCACCAACAATTGTATCGACTTCCTTCGAAAACGCCGCGGAGTTTATGTCTCGATTGAAAACAATCAGGATAACGGCGATAACGACACCCCGATCAAACTACGTTCTGCCGATCCCAATCCCGAAGAAAAATTAATCAGGATACAGAAAGCCATTCTGATGCGAAAAATTGTACACCGGCTTAAACCCAGGTACCGCATATTGGTGGAACTCCGCTATTTCAGGGAGTTTTCGTACGAAGAAATTGCAAAAGAACTCAATCTCCCACTCGGCACCGTAAAAGCCCAGCTTTTCAGGGCTCGCGAAATGCTCTTCAAAATGATCGAATCGACCGAGATCGATGAGCATCAACCGTAGTTGTACCGATTATCAAAAATAACATGGATATCATCAGAAAATATTTTCCTGATCTGACCGGTCAGCAATTGAGTGATTTTGCCCGTTTGGGTTCGCTTTACGATGAATGGAACTCGAAAATAAATGTGATTTCGAGAAAAGACATTGAACAACTGTACGTACGGCATATACTTCATTCATTGGCAATTGCCAAAATAATACAATTCAAACCCGACACCACGGTTTTAGACGTTGGCACAGGTGGCGGCTTTCCGGGCATCCCGCTTGCCATTCTTTTTCCTGAAGTTTCATTTCTGCTAATCGATTCAATTGCAAAAAAAATTAAAGTGGTCACCGAAGTTTCCACTGCACTGAATCTCACGAATGTTAAAGCGGAGCATCAACGTGTTGAAGAGGTAAAACAGAAGTTTGATTTTGTGGTAAGCCGCGCTGTTACAGCGTTTCCACGATTTGTTGAGATAGTGCGTACAAAAGTTTCAGGTCAGAGTAAAAACACCTTGCCAAATGGAATTCTTTACCTCAAAGGCGGAGATTTTGAAGATGAAATCAGCCCATTCGGCAAACAGGTGAAGGTTTACGACCTTCAAAACTATTTTCAGGAAGAATTTTTTGAAACAAAGCGGCTGATTCATTTGACTTTAAAAAATAAATGAATTAAGCGGCAGGTATATTTGCAGGATATTAAAAAAGAACTATTTTTGCAGTCCGAAATAAAAACGAACATTATCACTAAAAATATTGACCGATGAAAAGGACATTTCAGCCATCAAACAGAAAAAGAAAGAACAAACACGGATTCAGAGAAAGAATGTCAACAGCCAATGGCCGTAAGATATTAAAAGCCCGTCGTGCAAAAGGAAGAAAAAAACTGACAGTTTCTGACGAACCTCAGCACAAAAGATAGCCGAAAGCTTTCAGGTCTCTAACAAATATACAGAAGGTAAAGAATGAATTTTCTTTACCTTTTTGTGTTTATACCAGAATTAACAGGTGTCGTCACAAGTGAAACCAATCGTAAAGTCAGAAAAATATTTAATTTTGGAGAACTTTTTCATTCAACGACCTTTCTATGAGAACTATCCTTGTTTCCATTTCCGACACTGAATTCGAACAATTTGGGCTTGAATCAGAGAATCTCACTTTCCCCGAGTTGCTTGAAATTATAAGCGTTGAGTTATTAAAACAAAGGTTGAAAGAAAGTTCGCTACTTGCTGCAAAATTTGGGCTTTCACGAATTGAATTGGATGAATTTATAGAACTGGAAGATTAAACGGTTAGAAGTAATGAAGAAAATGCTGGTTTCAACCAACATTCCAATCATAATTTTGAATACAATACAGATATCGGCAAAACAATGACTTTGAAAGAATTTTTTAAAAGCAAGATCTTTATAGTAAATGCAATTGCAGTTTTTGGAATTACCATTTTGCTGGCTTTATTTGGCATGTTGTTCCTGTGGCTTTATACCGATCATGGCGAATCGGTTGTGATACCCGACTTAAAAGGAAGGAACAGCACCGAAGCTGCAGCTATATTGGATGAGCTTGACCTCCGTTTTGAAATTCAGGACTCTGTGTATTCTCCTGAAACAGCTCCGGGAACTGTGCTGGATCAATTTCCGAAGCCGGGACAAAAAGTCAAGGAAAATCGAACCATATTTATTACCCTGTGTGCTGTCAGTCAGGAAATG
>JAUYEQ010000427.1 GCA_030691295.1 Bacteroidota bacterium | reverse complement strand
TTGTTTTTTAAACCAACGCCTTCAGTGCCTTCCGTAATTTCTTATTTTCTTTAGGCGATCCTATCGTAATTCTCAAACAATCGTCGCAAAGAGTAATTTTTGAGCGGTCGCGAACAATGATTTTCTGATCGGTCAGATGTTCGTAAATGCCCCGTGCATCGTGCATTTTTACCAATAAAAAATTGGCATCCGAAGGATAAACAACCTGCACAAAGGATAGTTTGAATAACTTCCGAACCATCTTATCGCGTTCTGTTATAATTGTTTTCACCCACTCTTCTTTTTCCTGAAGATGATCCAATAATTGCAGCGCTTTTTTCTGCGTCAGCATATTGATGTTGTACGGATATTTTATTTTATTGAAAACGTGGATAATTTCAGGATGAGCAAAAGCCATTCCCAGACGAATTCCCGCCATTCCCCACGCCTTAGATAAAGTCTGCAAAATAATCAGGTTTTCGAATTCATCCAATTCAGGAAGCAAACTGCTTTCAGGCGAAAAATCAATGTATGCTTCATCAACAATCACCAAGCCGTCGAATCCGGTCAAGAGTTTCACAATTTCACCTTTGTCCAAAAGATTGGCCGTTGGATTATTGGGCGAACAAATAAAAATTGCTTTGGTGTAAATATTGGCCGTATCCAGCAATTTCTGAGCGCTGAATCCAAAGTCGTCGTTGAGTTTTACTTTGCGAATTTCCACATTGTTAATGTCAGCTGCCACCTGATACATGCCATAAGTTGGGTCGATGGAGACAACATTGTCAACACCCGGCTCACAAAAAGCACGGAAAACAATGTCGATCGGTTCATCACTTCCATTTCCCAAAAATATTTTTTCAGCAGCAATGTTTTTGATGGATCCGATTTTCTCTTTGACAGCCCATTGCATCGGATCGGGATAGCGGTTGTATGGTTTATTGAATGGATTTTCGTTGGCATCCAAAAAAACCTCTGCTTCACCCGAGAATTCGTCACGTGCTGAAGAATAAGGTTTTAAAGCTTTTATGTTGTTGCGAAGTAGCTTTTCAAGTTTCATATTGCTGATACTTTTTTTTTATTATTTCTTATTCCAGGTTTCAAATTCCAAGTTCCAAGTGGGTACCTTGTCGGGGGCGACTGTAAACTGTGACTGAACACTGAGACTGGAATGTTTCTTATTTCCTATTTTTTTAATTCCTTCAACCTCAGCGTCACCGCATTTTTGTGCGCATCCAATAGTTCAGCGGCCGCCATTGTTTCAATTGTCGGACCCAAATTCAGGATACCTTCCGGAGTAATTTCCTGAAAGGTAATTTTCTTCATGAAACTATCGAGATTTACACCGCTGAACGATCGTGCCCAGCCGTTGGTCGGCAAAGTATGATTGGTTCCGGATGCATAATCGCCGGCACTTTCGGGAGTGTAATTTCCCAAAAATACAGATCCTGCATTGGTGATTTTTTCAGCCACTTCGGTGTAATTTTCCATCGCAATAATTAAATGTTCAGGAGCATAACCATTGATTAGTTCAATCATATCGTCAACCCGATCCAAAACCACAGCCTGACTGTTTGCCAGCGCTTTTTCGGCAATGGTCTGGCGGGGCAGTTCTTTGAGCTGAAGTGTCAATTCCCGAACCACTTTCTCAACCAGCGATGCATCGTTTGTTACCAATACGACCTGGCTATCGGGACCATGCTCAGCCTGCGAAAGCAGGTCAGCAGCAATGAATGCAGGATTTGCAGTCGAATCGGCCATAATTGCGACTTCAGAAGGGCCTGCTGGCATGTCAATCGCAACATCGCTAATACTCACCAATTGCTTGGCAGCCATGACATACTGATTTCCCGGACCGAAAATCTTATACACTTTTGGTACGCAATCTATTCCGTAAGCCATTGCACCAATTGCCTGAATACCCCCCAATTTAAATATTTTGGAAACTCCGACCAGTTGAGCTGCAAACAATATCGCAGGATTAATTTTCCCGTTTTTACCGGGTGGAGTACACAATACTATTTCCTTGCAACCAGCAATGATGGCAGGAATAGCAAGCATTAAAACCGTTGAAAAGAGCGGAGCAGAGCCTCCGGGAATGTACAAACCAACTTTATCGATGGCCACCGCTTTCTGCCAGCAGGTTACTCCGGAGGTGGTTTCGATCCGCCTGGTCACCGGTATCTGTGATTCATGAAATTTCCGGATATTTGATGCTGCAATTTTAATTGCTTCTTTTAGGTAAATATCAACCGAACCCGACGCTTCCGCAATTTCTTCAGCAGTCACAGATATGTTTTCAATAAAAACGCCATCAAACTTTTCAGTGTATTTCCGGATTGCATCCATTCCGTTGGTTCGGATTTCTGTTAAAATTTCCTGAACCTGATTTCTAAGCTCACTAACGCTAAACGCTGGACGTATCAGCAATTCGTCCCAGA
Organism: Bacteroidota bacterium; assembly: GCA_030691295.1. Taxonomy (GTDB): domain Bacteria; phylum Bacteroidota; class Bacteroidia; order Bacteroidales; family Prolixibacteraceae; genus Aquipluma. The sequence continues at coordinate 7,108 of JAUYEQ010000427.1, read as the reverse complement.
TGTTTTTCGGAGGATTGATATAGGTTTTCATAAATCATTTTAAAAAATCATTTTCTCAATAGGAATCACCAGTATTCCGGTAGCTCCTGCAGCCTTAAGCTTACCGATTATTTCCCAAAAGTCTTTTTCATCGATTACAGAATGAACCGAACTCCAGCCTGCCTCAGCCAATGGCATTACGGTCGGACTTTTCATTCCGGGAAGATAGGATTCAATTTCAGCCAATTTGTCATTGGGAGCATTCAGCAATATATACTTTTTCTTTTCAGCCCGCTGAACCGATTCCATTCTGAAAATCAATTCATCCAGAATTGCCTTTTTTGCTTCTGAAAGATTTAGATTGGCCACCAAAACAGCTTCCGACTTTACTACAACTTCAACCTCTTTCAGCCGGTTGCTTACCAAAGTACTGCCAGAACTGACAATATCGAAAATAGCATCTGCCAATCCTATTCCGGGGGCAATCTCGACAGAACCGGTAATTACATGAATTTCAGCATTTATATTGTTCGTTCTGAAATAATCTTTCAGGATTTCAGGATAAGATGTGGCTATTTTTTTTCCGTTGAAATACTCGATTCCAGTGTATTCATGATCTTTCGGGATAGCCAAAGAAAGCCTGCATTTACTGAAACCAAGACGTTTGGCAATGACAACATTTTCCTTTTTCTCAAGCATTTCGTTTTCGCCAACAATTCCAATGTCGGCAACACCCATGGCAACAGCCTGAGGAATATCATCGTCGCGCAGAAAAAGTGCTTCCATCGGAAAATTGGCAGCTATCGATATCAGTTTTCTGGTTCCCAGAGGAAGTTTGATTCCAGATTCATCAATCAGTTTCAACGAATCTTCGTTTAACCGACCCTTGGTTTGAATGGCAATTTTTAAAAGTCCTTCCATTTTCGATTTCTGTTTAAATAAAAAAAGGCCTACCATAGTGGTAAGCCTTCTTATTGGGTTAATATTTTAAAAAACATCAAAACAATTACTGCCTACCTATTGATAGAATCACATGATGATGGCCGTAATGTGTAATTGAATTATTCATTTCTGCTTTTATGAGCTGCAATTATAGTTATAAATTGAAACTAAAACAAGTCTTTAATTTACAGATTTATGAAATTTACGTTTTATTAATATTAAAATTCAGCATGTGGTTAAAAAGTCTGTTTATAATGAAGGGGTTCCGATTTGTTCGTTTTCAAGTTAGTAAACCAACTTATCGATTATTTTTTTAGCCGTTTTTAAATTTGAAAGTAATTTGTATGTTTGTACAATCGATTGCAACAATAAACTAAAATCCAAATAACCATGAAGAGATCAATTTCATTTCTCCTAGTATTCGTGCTTCTTAGCATGACAAGTTTTTCAAAAAATCAAAAAGACAAAATTTTTAAGCCTAAAGAAATCAAGAAGGCAATGACTACTGCTGCAATGTGGCAGTTAGCCAATCCAAAACACAAGTTATGGGACTGGACAAATGGCGCTTTTTATGCAGGTATTTCGGCAGCTTACGAAACCACCAAAGACAAAAATCTCGTGAATGCCATGATTGAAATGGGTAATAAAAATGAGTGGAAACCGGGCCCAAGATTGGAACATGCCGATGATCATGCCATTTGCCAGACATACATTGATGTTTACCGCATAAAAAAGGATCAGAAGATGATCGATCCGTTTATTGCGCAAATGGACAAATTCCTGACAACTCCCTATCAAACTAAAGGCATTCAACAAATTACATGGTGGTGGTGCGATGCATTATTTATGGCTCCTCCGGCGATGGTTAAATTATCAAATGTCACGGGTGACAAGAAGTACATGGAATATAGCGATAAACTTTTCCACGAATGCTACGATTTGCTGTACGACAAAGAAGAACACCTTTTTGCACGTGACTTGATGTATGTTATTAAAGGTGATGCAAACGACCGCCGCGAAGCAAACGGGAAAAAGATTTTCTGGTCGAGAGGAAATGGCTGGGTAATGGGCGGACTAACGTTACTCTTGAGCGAACTTCCGAAAGACTATAAGGAGCGTCCATTCTATGAAAAAGTTTATAAAGAGATGGCTGATAGAATCGCCAGCCTGCAACAGGCCGATGGACTTTGGAGAGCCAGCCTGCTGGATCCGGAATCCTATCCAGGCGGTGAAGCCAGCGGTTCAGGATTTTACACCTATGCTTTGGCTTGGGGTATTAACAATGGATTGCTGAACAAAGAAAAATTTCTTCCGGTAGTTCAAAAAGCATGGAAAGGAATGAATACATTAATTCAACCTGACGGGCATGTAGGCTGGTGCCAGCCAATCGGCGCCGATCCGAAAATGAATTTTACTGCTGAAAGTTGGGAAGTATATGGAACAGGAGCATTTCTGTTAGCAGGAAGCGAAATAATCAAACTGAAGAAATAAACTGAAGAAAATTCGGTACGTTAAAAAATGTCAAAAAAGTTTGTGGTATGAAAAGCCGGCCAGTTGGTCGGCTTTTTTTGTACATTTTTATCAAAGCCACCTTGCAAAATTATTCGTCATAGCAGCCAGAATTGATAGAAATAAAAAAACCGCCTTGCGGGCGGTTTTTTTATGGGCGTTATCCCAAGTATGTTTTCAATAATTTACTTCTTGAAGTGTGCCTTAGCCGGCGAATTGCTTTTTCTTTAATCTGACGGACACGTTCGCGTGTCAGGCCAAAACGTTCACCAATTTCTTCGAGTGTCATTTCCTGACAACCGATTCCGAAAAACATCCGGATAATGTCGCTTTCACGTTCAGTTAAAGTAGCAAGAGCACGTTCAATTTCTTTGGCCAGTGATTCCATCATCAGGGCACGGTCGGCATTTGGCGAGTCGTTGTTGATCAAAACGTCCAAAAGACTGTTGTCCTCACCTTCAACAAAGGGAGCATCAACCGAAATGTGACGTCCAGAAACGCGAAGCGTATCTGCAACCTTTTCTGCCGGCAATTCCAACGATTCGGCAAGTTCTTCGGGCGAAGGTTTACGCTCGTGTTCCTGTTCAAACTTCGAAAATGCCTTGTTGATTTTATTCAAAGAACCAACCTGATTCAAAGGTAAACGAACAATTCTCGATTGCTCTGCCAATGCCTGTAAGATCGATTGACGAATCCACCATACAGCGTAAGAAATAAACTTGAAACCCCTGGTTTCATCAAACTTTTCAGCAGCTTTAATCAATCCCAAATTTCCTTCATTAATAAGGTCGGGCAAACTTAAGCCCTGATTCTGGTACTGTTTAGCTACGGAAACAACGAAACGCAGATTTGCTCTGGTCAATTTCTCCAATGCGGCCTGATCACCTTTTTTAATCCGCTGCGCCAACTCCACTTCCTCTTCAACGGTAATAAGTTCTTCTTTTCCAATTTCTTGCAAATACTTGTCTAAAGAAGCGCTCTCACGGTTGGTAATCGATTTTGTAATCTTTAATTGTCTCATATACCCTTCAAAAAAATAGCGTGCAAATATAGGCTTTTAGGGTCAATAATTCAAATGGTATTTTTATTATGGCTTATTTTGATATTTTCATAACCTACGCCTTGAAATTTTTACGAATTGATTCCAAAAACATAATAAGCAACCTCTCCATTTGGATAAATTCCTTCAACTAATATTCCACCCCTTGAATTTTTAATAATACGTTTAAATTCATTTACTTCCGAAATAGCAGTCTTGTTAACCTGAATAATAATAAATCCTTCTTTAATTCCTGCATCCTTGAATTTACCATTCCCGAGTTCAGTGATTTTCACCCCGGTACGAATTCCCAGTTTTTCTTTATCGCGGTCGGAAATTGCAACAAATTTCGCTCCAAAAATATCGTCGGGTCCATCAGCTTTCACAATCTCTGTATCACCGTGTTTGTTACGAAGCGTTACGTTTAATGGTTTCCTTTTATTATCTCTTTTTACCACCACTGTAACTTTATTTCCCGGACGGTGTTTACTTATTTGCTCATGAAGTTCGGAAGTTGAATTTACATCCACTCCATTCACACTGACAATGACGTCTTTATCTTTTATCCCTGCTAATTCAGCAGCTCCTCCCGGCTGAACTTCTGCAATAAAAACTCCTTCAATTTTATCAAGATTATTTGATTTTGCGATTTCATCGTCAACATCGCGGATTTTAACGTTCAACAATGCCCGTTGAACTTCACCGTATTCTTTTAAATCGGCTACGATTTTTTGAACGATATTCGACGGAATCGCAAAGGAATATCCGGTGAAAGATCCTGTTTGAGAAGCAATTGCAGTATTTATTCCTACAAGTTCGCCCCTGGTGTTTACCAGAGCGCCTCCACTATTTCCGGGATTTACTGCTGCATCTGTCTGAATAAACGACTCAATACGCATTTGATCGGGATTAATCCCAATGTCACGACCCTTCGCACTAACAATCCCGGCAGTGACGGTTGAAGTCAGATTAAACGGATTACCAACAGCCAAAACCCATTCACCAAGTTTAAGATTGTCGGAGTTGCTGAATTTTAAAACCGGCATGTTGCTGGCATCAATTTTAATCAGGGCTAAATCGGTCGATGCATCAGAACCGATGAGCTTAGCCTTAAATTCCCGTTTGTCATTCAATATTACACTAATCTCATCAGCATTGTCAATTACATGATTATTGGTAACGATAAAACCATCTGCTGAAATAATCACACCCGAACCGGCACCTTGCCTGATGGGCATTTGTTGCGGACGATTAGCGCCATCTCCAAAAAGATAGTCGAGCAGATTATTCGAACTGTAATATCTACCCTTTTGCAACACTTTAATGTGCACAACAGCATGAACTGAGTTTTCTGCTGAAAACGTTAAATCAGGCAAATTTCCTGAATAGTTTGCAGGTAAACTGGTGTATCTCATTGGCTGGTCCTGCTGAACAGTCACAATTTTCGGCTCATCAAAAAAACGCGTATACGACCAAAGTGCAACAAATCCGCCAACCAATGCAATCAACAATGTAAAAATTACTTTCTTGAAAGTTATCATCACTTAGTTCTTTTGGGTTAATAATTTATTACTTTTTAAATGGAATATTAAAGATAACGCATAACATTCATATCTGTTTTGACATTTGTAATTCATTCAAGTTGTTTAACAGTTTTTAACAACAACTTAAACACAATAATCCATTCAAAATCCAGACCAGCAGACAAGCGCATTGTTGAAATTATATTTCAACTGAAATTTTGACATTGAATTTTAAAATTCTCTGTCAATTACTGATTTTTTGCCATACTGCAAAGAGTGAGTATTCAGTTTTGATGCATGATAATAAATTTGCTTCAATTTGACTAATGAGGCCTCCAACAAATTCATTTCCGCTATATTTGCAAGTAGTAGATAAAACACACATAACCAGATCAAAATATAGAATCAATGCCTGCTAAATTTCTCAAGAGAATTGCCATCCCTTCAAATATATCAACTTACCTGAGCCAGTCGCTGGTAATTATTACAGTTGCTACAACTTTATTAATTGGCGGCGTTTTGATTATCCAGCAAACACTGTTTTTCAGCAAAATTAGCCAGCAAAAGAGCAAGGAATATGTGGAAGACCAAAAAATTTATATTCAGGAGATTGTTAAAAATGAATTGGAATATATCAGGCAGCAAAACACAGCTTTTAAACAACGGATTAACAGTAAAATTAAATCAAATGTATATCAGGCTATAAATATTGCAGAATCGATCTACCAACAGTATGCCGGCAAAAAATCGGATGAGGAAATTAAAGCGCTTATAATTGCCACGATCTCATCACTTAAGTTTAACATGGGATTTGAAGAAGTTTTTATTTCGACCATGGATGGAGTTGGCGTTTACTATCCAAGGAACCCTGAATTTACAGGGAAATATTTGCGAGAGTTTAAAGATGCAAATGGATTACCTGTCATTCAGGAAGAGATAAAATTATTGAAAAATGATTCTGAAGGTTTTCTCGATTACAATATTAACTCAGATGAAGCATTAGAAACCTCGCCCAATAAAAAAATAGCTTTTGTAAAAAAATTCAGCCAGTACAACTGGTATTTCGGATCGAAACAATATGTAGATGATTTCTTCCCGAAATTCAGGAACGAAATAGCTAAAAAGATTAGTTCTGTCAGGTTCAGGCATGGAGGATACGTTTTCATGAACCATGTTAACGGCACCCCGATTGTGATGGATGGAATAGTTTACAAAGGCGACCTTAACTTAATCAGTAACGCTGATGACAACAGAAAAGATATTTTCCAACAAGAACTTGAATTACTGAAAACCAATCCTGAAGGTGGTTTTTTTTATTATAAATGGAATAAAATTAACGAAACTTCTCTGTCTGATAAATGTTCATATATTCAATTTTATAAGGAATACGGTTGGATTGTCGGAGCTGGTTTTTACATGGATGAAATCGAAAATACAATTAAAGAACAGGAAACGTCACTTCGGAAAGACCAGCAAAAAAGCATCCTGATCATCGTTTTTATTCTGATTTGTTTGCTGTTTTTGGAAGCCATAATTATTTACCATTTCAACAAACGCTACAAAGCCGATTTTGAACGATTTTTCAATTTCTTCTTCTTATCGCAGCATAGTTTCAACAAGTTAAATATCAGCAATTTTTATTTCGATGAGTTTAAAAAAGCAGGTGAAGCAGCAAATGAAATGATCGTTTTACGTGAAGAAATTCAGGACAAATTAATAGAGGAACAGCAGAAAGCGATGGAATCGGATAGACTTAAATCAGCTTTTCTGGCAAATATGTCTCATGAAATAAGGACTCCGATGAATGCCATTCTTGGCTTCTCAGAGCTGCTCGAAGATGAATCACAGGAAGAAGCGGATAAAACTGTTTTCGTTTCGCTTATCAGGAAAAATGGAGATATTTTACTGAACCTGATCAATGATATCATTGATATTTCCAAGATTGAAGCTAACCTTCTTTCTGTAAGAAAAAGACCTGTTTTACTGAATAAATTTCTGAACGAAATAAATGAACATTATACTGAAACGCTGGCCTTGAAAAGAGATAAAAAAATTCAGTTCCGGATGAACACAATTGAAAACCAAACAGTTTCAATATTGACCGACGAAAGCAGGC
>JAUYEQ010000415.1 GCA_030691295.1 Bacteroidota bacterium | reverse complement strand
CGGAAATGCGAACTCTGATTGGGCCGGTGCAATTAACAACACCTTTTCATATAAAAATTTAAGCCTGAAATTTCAGTTCGATGGCCGGTTTGGTGGAACCATTCTCGACTATGTGGAGCAAAAAACATATCAGGGCGGTCGCCACATCAACACCGTTTTGGGCAAAATGGGCGAAGCCAGGATAAACGATACCAAAGGAATTAAATCGTACGTTGGCGAAGGTGTCGTGTTGACAAGTGGCAAGATCGAATACGACTCGGACGGAAAGGTGACCAATTACGACCAACTGCAATTTGCCCCAAACACAACCGCATCTTATTTACAGGATTACATCAGCCGTGTTTATGGAACCAATTCGGCTTACTCCATTAGCCGTACTTATGTGAAACTTCGTGAAGTGGTGCTGACTTACAACCTGCCGCAAAAATTCCTTCAGAAAACCTTCGTCAAGCAGGCAAATATCTCATTTGTAGGTCGTAACCTGTTGTATTTTGCCGAAAGAAGCGATATCGACATCGAACAATATGCCGGAACAAACGGATCTTCAGGATTGCAAACCCCCACAACCCGACGCTTCGGTTTTAACCTGGATATTACATTCTAATTCAAGTTTATTTTAAAAAGTCACAATTTTATACAGATGAAAAAAATAATCCTATTCATGATGGTACTTGCTGTAGCATTTACATCATGTCAGAAATTCGAGGAACTTGAAAAAGATCCAAACCGCCCTGGAGAAGTTCCGCCATCAATGGTTTTTACGACTGTTCTGAATGGCATGTATTATTCGCCATGGAGCGACGAGCATCGCTGGAATCAATTCTGGTGCAGCAACTATGCCTATTACGACGATCAGGAATACGACTGGACGACCACCAGTTTTAACTATACGCAACTGAAAAATGTGAACCAGATGATTGCAGAAGCCAAACGTGTTGGTCTTCCTGATAACAATCCATATTCCGCACTGGGTAAATTTTTCAAGGCATATTATTTTGTTGATATGTCACTCAGGTTGGGCGACTTGCCTTTGACCGATGCGTTAAAAAGTCTGGAGAATACTGCTCCGGCATACGACACTCAAAAAGCGGTATTCAAACAGGCACTTGTTTGGCTCGAAGAGGCGAATACAGACCTTCAGGCGCTTAACAACACCGGAGACAATACCTTGACCGGAGACTTTATGCTTGGTAACGATTTGATAAAATGGCAAAAAGTGGTTAATACATACAAATTGCGAGTTTTGATCAACCTGAGCAAAAAAGAAGCCGACACCGATTTGAACATCAAAAAACTGTTTTCCGACGTGGTTTCCAATCCAGCGAAATATCCGGTAGTAACTTCGTTGGACGATAACCTGAAATTTACCTACAACGCTTCAACCGACAAATATCCGCTCAATCAGGATAATTACGGACAGACCGCCACTCGTAACAACATGTCGGCAACCTACCTGAACACGTTGGTAGCGCTGAAAGATCCGCGTACATTTATTGTTGCAGATCCGGCTCCGAAGAAAATTCAGGCCGGATTAACAGCCGCCGATTTTGATGCTTACATTGGCGCCAGCTCAGGCGAAAGTCTCGACGATATGTCAACCAAAATGTTGAATGGTGAATATTCAGCCATCAGCAAAAGCAAATATTACAGTTCGTACTTTGGTGAGCCAGCAATTCAGATCGGTTATGCCGAAATGTGCTTTAACATTGCCGAAGCCATCAACCGTGGTTGGGTTACCGGAAATGCTGAAGATTATTACACCAAAGGGGTAAAAGCTTCATGGACTTTCCACGGAGTAACTGATGTGGAAACAAAATGGAGCACTTATTACGCACAAAGCACGGTGAAATTAAGTGCAACTCCTGCCACAGCACTCACTCAGATTCTGACCCAGAAATATCTCGCTTTCTTCCAGAATTCGGGATGGGAAGCATACAACAACTACCGCCGCACCGGAGTACCAACATTCCTAACCGGACCAGGTACCGCAAACAGCGGACGTATTGCCAAACGCTGGCAGTACCCAAGTTCCGAACGAACCACAAATGCAGACAATTACAAAGCTGCCTTGAAAAGTCAGTTTGGCGCTGAAACCGATGACATCAATTCTGAAATGTGGATTATCAAATAAACAGCATCTATTATATTCCCCCTTCTCAGAAACCCTGACAGTTATTGCTGTCAGGGTTTTACTGTAACAAAACGCAACATATATAACTGTAACAATGACTCAATTAAAAAACATAAAGGCGGTGATTTTCGACTGGGCTGGTACCATCATCGACTACGGATGCATTGCTCCAACCCAGGTATTTATTGAAGTCTTCCGGAGAAAAGACATACTGCTAAGCATTGACGAAGCACGTGGCCCAATGGGTTTGGCGAAAAAAGACCATGTCAGGGAGCTTTTCAGGCTTGAAACAGTGCAAAAGCAGTGGATCGCAGAATTTGGGCGAACTCCATCAGAAGCAGATGTTGAAGATATTTATGCTGAACTTGAACCTGCCCTTGCCATAATTGTAAAAAACTACAGCGACCCAATTCCCGGCGCTGTTGAGCTGATCGAAAGGCTCAAAAAACAAGGAGTGAAAGTTGGTACTACCACCGGATATGTTTCAGAAATGATGAACAACCTACTGCCAATTGCTTATGCAAACGGATTAAGGCCTGATTCAGTAGTCAATTCTTCGGATGTTTTGGCGGGCCGTCCTGCTCCCTGGATGATCTTCCGCAATTGCGAAAAAATGAATGTCTTTCCGCTAAGCCAGATGGTAAAAATCGGCGACACAGTGGCCGACATTCAGGAAGGAATAAATGCCGGAATGTGGACAATTGGCCTGACAAAATCAGGAAACGAAGTTGGTTTGTCGGCAGATGATGTTGAAAATGCCGACCATGTTTGGTTGATGGAAAAAATAGCCCTTGCAGGCAAGAAACTACTGAATTCAGGGGCTGACTATGTGTGCGAAGGTGTTTGGGACTGTTGGCCCATCCTCGAAGAAATTGATCATTTGATTGGAGCTGGTTTTAACAAGTAAGAAAATCATGATCAAAGTGGTTTCAATTGAAATGAAAAAATGGAGGCTGCAAATATTTGCACTCACCTGGATGGCCTATTTTGGGATGTATTTCTGCCGGAAAAATTTCAGTGTGGTAATGCCTGTTATGAGCCGAGAACTGCATACTTCCAAAGATGAATTCGCTTTTGTCATTACCATTTACAGCGTCATGTATATGCTGGGCCAATTTCTAAACGGCTATCTGAGCGACCGCCATGGTCCACGGTTGATTGTTGGAATTGGCCTGATCATCTCCGTCATCGCAAACCTGCTGATGGGCTGGATGGGAACCATTGGCTCTTTTCTTTTCCTGATGGGTTTGAACGGCTTAGGGCAATCGTCGGGCTGGTCGGGCCTGATTAAAAATCTGACGCCCTGGTTTAAAAAGAAGGAGCGTGGGGTAATGATGTCGTTCTGGACAACCTGCTACGTAATTGGAGGAATGGCTGCTACGGCATTTGCAACCTATTGGCTTTCCAATCAAAATATACTGGCTGAATTGTCGTGGCGACGGGCATTTCTGGCACCCGCGATTTTACTGCTGGTTATTTCGTTGGGCTACATTGTATTTGTCAGGAACAAGCCCACCGATGTTGGATTGGAACCTTTTGAAAGAGATACGAGTACCAAAAAAGGAAAGCGGAAAGAAAAAGAAGCACATCTGGCTGTTCTGAAAAATGGTGCTGTCTGGATTGCCGCAGCAATGTATTTTTTCGTCAAATTTACCCGTTACGCATTTCTTTTCTGGCTTCCGCTTTACTTGTCTGAAGCGCTCTTTTATTCCGATGAGCGGGCAGGCTACACTTCCATAGCTTACGAGGCTTTCGGATTTCTGGGCATTCTGGCAGCGGGTTATGCTTCCGATTACCTGTTTCAAACACGCCGTTTCCCGGTCAGTTCCATCATGCTGTTCGGGTTGGCATTTGTGCTGTATCTGCAACCGTATCTCAGTCCGTTGGGCATTGTTCCAACCATCATTTCCATCGGGCTGATCGGCTTTTTTACCTACGGCCCCGATTCGCTCATGTCGGGTGCGGCGGCCATGGATATCGGGAAGAATCAAGGAGCAGCTTTGGCGGCAGGACTCATCAACGGAGTTGGCTCTGCAGGTCAGTTGCTCTCGCCGTTTGCAGTGGCTTTTGTTTCTGCCAAATATGGATGGGATGCATTGTTTCAATTGTTCGTGATCGTCGCTTTAATTGCCGCCTTTTTACTTATCCTGAAATGGAATTACGGCAAAGAAAATCAGGAAATAGAATCGGAAAATACAATTTATGAATATTCTGTTATGTACCTAGGTTATCCTTTGCCGTCAGATTCATCTGACGGACAGATTGACGAACGCAGCTAATGGCTTTAGCCACCAACCATAGGGCTAAAGCCCAGAATTTCTCTTCAATTGTCATCCGTTGCCTAAAGGCAAACGGCAAATGATAATTGACTCTTATACAATGAATTTTGTCAAACAACCGAATATTCATTATACAATTAAATCGACACCTGAAAACTCATTTGCAATCAAATAAAAACAATCAACTATGGATAACAAATTATTCACCCCCGGACCGCTAAATACAAAACTTTCAGTAAAAGAAGCCATGCTTCACGACATGGGCTCCCGCGACAAGGAGTTTCTGGAAATAGTAAAAGAAATTCGCAGCGAATTACTTACCATCGCCGGCTTAACTCCGGAAGATGGATACGACACAGTGCTGATGCAGGGTTCCGGAACTTTTGGTGTCGAATCGGTTATTTCAACAGCCATTCCTGCTGATGGACATTTGCTCCTGATTACCAACGGTGCGTATGGCAACCGGATCAGACAAATGGCAGAGATTTACGATATAAAAATCTCTATTTTACGCTATCGTGAGAACATAGTTCCGCCGGCACAGGATGTAGAAGTAGCCTTGAAAACGGATGAAACGATCACTCATGTGGCCATTGTTCACTGCGAAACAACCACCGGTATATTCAATGATATTGAAGGAGTTGGTTTGGTGGCCCGAAAGTATAACAAGGTTTACATTGTTGATGCCATGAGCAGTTTTGGTGCAGTACCTATTGATATAAAGGCGCTTGACATTGATTTTCTGGTGTCGTCGTCGAACAAATGCATTGAAGGTGTTCCCGGCTTTTCATTTGTTATTTGCAAAATCCTTACGCTTGAATCCTGTTATGGAAATGCCCGTACCATTTCACTCGATCTGTACGGCCAATGGGTCGATCTGAAAAAGAACAATCAGTTCCGGTTCACTCCTCCGATTCAATCCATTTTGGCTTTCCGCAAAGCCATCGAAGAATTAAAAGCAGAAGGCGGAATTGAAAAACGATCGGAACGCTATCAGCAAAACTACCGAAGATTAATTGAGGGAACCGAAGCGGTCGGCCTAAAAACTTATCTGGACAAAAAAGATCAGGGATATATTATTACCTCATTTCTGTTTCCTGAAGATCCGAATTTCGATTTTACCCGTTTCTATGAAAGCCTGCACCAGCGTGGACAAGTGATTTATCAGGGAAAACTGAGTGATACCAATTGTTTCAGGATTGGAAATATCGGGCAGCTATATGTTGAAGATATTGACCGGTTGGTGGTGGCTATAGGGGAGGTTTTAACTGAAATGGAAGTGAGTTGCTAAAATACTTCATTCAGGATAATACCGAAAACTAAAAAACCTCTTCCGGCTTAAAGAAGAGGTTTCAATCTTGAGTATTAACTAATCAATGAACAACCGCAACATTTATTTTGATGCCTGAAGTTCAATTTTAATCTGATTCTTTTTTGATTTCAATTCAACAGTTTTTTCTTTTTTGTTGTAAGAAGTGTAGCTTGCTACTAATTTACATTCTCCGGTTTTAACGTCTTTTAGTGTAAAATGACCATCAAAATCGGTATATGTTTTTGAATCTGATCCTTCAACTGTTACTTCAACGCCAACAAGGGCTTCGCCTGTTATTTCGTCGATAATATTTCCGCTAACAACGGTTATTGCCGCTTCACTTTTTGCGGCGCTTTTATTTTCGGCTTTCGAATCAGACTTTTCTGCAAATGCGCTAACTGAAGCGACTAACACAAGAACTGATAGGATTAACTTTTTCATGATTGTCTGTTTTAAATTTTTCTACGTTACAAAAATAGACCCACATGATTACAGCGCGATTGCAATTGGATTAAAGTTTTATTACAGATTGCAATTGAATCTCAGGTTCCAGGTTTGATTCCACTCTGAAAATTCAAAAAAATAAGATGCCACCAAATCTCCAAGACTCCAAATTGCACAAAAAGCTAAATTTCAATGGATTAATTTTGGTGAAATTTAGTGTTTTCGTGTTTTGGTGGCAAAAAAAATATCGGAATGATCTCAGGTTTCAAATTCCAAATTTGAACACTACGACTGACCACTGATCACTGAACACTATTTCCCCTTCTCCGGATACTCACGTTCGCTTACTATCTCGCCGTTCTTGCCAAAGTTTCGCCAGATGCCAACTTTTTCTCCCATGTTGTAATGCAGCTCATAAAGTAGGTTTCCACTGGCATCCCAGATCATCCAGGCACCGTGTTTTAACCCGTCTTTGTAATTCGCCAAACCAGTCAGAACTTTCTGATCGTTGTAAGTAATCCATGAACCGTGCATCAGGTTATTCTTGTAAGATCTTACTTCGTTCAGCAAGCCGTTTTCGAAATAGACGTTGGCTGTACCATTCTTTAAGCCGTTCTCAAGGTTCAGCTCAATTTTAATCTTACCATTCGGAAAATGGGTTACATATCTTCCGGTATAAGCCACGCTGTCGGCGTAATAGATACCGTTAATTTCCTTCAGTTCCTGAGCATTGCTTACAAATGACAGCAAGCTAATTAGTGCGAGTAACAAACCTATTTTCTTCATGGCAATCTTTTTACTTTTCCTGACTCTCAAATATTGCCAGTAAATATAGTGATTTTAAAAGAGCTTCATCAGCAGTTTGCCGATGAAGCTCTTTATTTTGCAATATGCAGTATCAATTATTTCGAAATCATTTTAACCACTTTCTGGTCGCTGCCATTCACAACTTTCGCAAAATACAGTCCTTTGGGAAGTGCGGTTCCGTCAAAAGCAAAGCGGTGTTTACCTTCGGTAAGGTTTCCTTCCTGAAGATTTGCAACTGTGCGGCCTGCCATGTCAATTACCGAAACACGAACATACGAAGCTTTTTCAAGCTGAAGTTCAATATTGGTAGTTCCGCTGAATGGATTCGGGTAATTAACCAGTTTGGTTTCAGATGAAACAATTGATGGTTTAGCTGATGTGGCAAACCAATATGAAGCATTGAATACCGGAGAACCAGCCAGTGGTTGGAAATTTGGAGAAGCCAGGTTAAACGGATTGGTGATTTTTGCTTCGGCATCGGTTGCGAGCATCTTGTTTTTGTTGGCTGCATCGAGGTACCACGCTTCAATCTGAGCGACAGTCATTGTTGATGCATCGCCATATTTATTACCATAAATACCACCGATGATGTTGTTTTTCAATACCAGTTCACCAGCTATTGCAGCAGCATGTGTTGGCGACGATTCGAGACGAACACCGCGACCCCAGCCAAGGAACAATGAATTGTAAATTGAAATGCGGCTTGCCCTGCGGATGCGCATCGCGGCACCATCTTTATGGTTCTGTGGGTTCGAAGTGTAAGTCGCCAGGTCCTTTGAAGCGCCAAAAGCGCTTATATTACTGAAAATTGCTTTGGTCAACGGGATAAGTTCTGTTCCGCTGCTGTTGTTGTCCGATTCGAAAGCATTGGCAGTGTCGGTGTCCACTATTGCAGGATCGCGCAGAATCAAACCAAACTGCACCATTCCGCTGAATCCGTTGTCGGTATCGAAATCATCGTCTTCGGTACGGTACGAAATCAGGTATTTTGCATTTACCGCTCCTCCGAACCATTCGAATCCGTCATCGCCCGAATAGGAAACCTGAACGTATTCGATCCGGGTGCCGCTGCCTACAGAGTTTAATGTCAGCCCATTTACCTCGCTGCCGGTAGCCACTTCGTAACCCGGAAATTCGATGCGTACATACGCCAAAACTCCTGAATTGTCTTCGTTGTTTGTACCACCATATTCCGAACCAATTCCGCCTTCGGCAACACCTGTGCCACCTGCGAGGTTGTTAATTCCGTTTCCGCAGATTACAAGGCCACCCCAGTCACTGTTGCTGCGGAAACCTGCTCCCTGCGAAGAGGTGAAAACAATGGGTTGCGTGCGGGTTCCCACGGCCATAATTTTTCCGCCGCGTTCGATCGAAAGAACGCTCTTGTTTGTTCCGCGGATAACAGTTCCCGGTTCGATGGTCAATGTCGCACCATTGTCAACGTAAACCCATCCGTCTAATTTTATTGTTCCGCTCCAGGTTTCGTTTGCAGTAATGTGCAGACCACCGCTGCGGGTAAACTGGCCATTGCCTTTGGTGCTTGTGTATGTTTCCGAATAGTTCGTATTTACCGGATCCCAGTTGGCCCAGCCTTCTGACCAGTTGTTTACGCCGTCAAAA
>JAUYEQ010000408.1 GCA_030691295.1 Bacteroidota bacterium | reverse complement strand
CTTTGAGACGTTGAAATTCTGTAATCAAATACAATTTAAATTCCGGGCTAATCCAGGAAGCGAATTCAAAGGCAATATCACGATGAGCAAAAGTGCCTCCATACCGACCTGATTTAGAAACCATTCCATTTGAATTTGTGGCTGCAATCCACTTTTGTGGGGTGAGTGCAAAACTGTTTAAACCAGATTCATTTCTAAAAGCATCGAATTCGATGCGTTTAAAATCAGGGTTATGAAGTTGTTCCCATAGTCCGCAAAATTCAATAGCATTTCGTGTTCGTAACCAGTTCTGAATGATGTAATTTGTTCTTTCAGCATCTCTATACCTGGCCATATCAGTTAAAGAAATATAATCCTCAGTATCCTGCGAGTATAAAACAATTTCAAAATTATCAACTTTTATTGTTTTATTTTTTGCCATTTGTGATTCGATTTAGAGTGTTTTGATTAGTTATATTCCCTATTTTATAATTTCTCCTATAAGATGGGTGCCTCGCTACCTGCTGCATTTTAAACTGTACCGAATTCGGTATAATTAAATGATTGATTGTTTTTACTCATCGGTCCATTGCTTTTATGATTTTAGTTTAAAGTCATTGCCATTTATACCCTGACAAGCCTTACACAGCCCGGCTGTCAGGGTACAAGACTATTTAATTAAGGCATAGACGGTGCAGGGCCTGAATTTCCGTTTCCGGCATACAGCTTGCCAAGGTCGTCAACAATACTTTTGGTTCCCGGAGTACCAATCGAAGCCGAAATCTTCGACATTTTATAAACAAACCTTGCAAACTCGTAAAGTTCGGCGCCGGCAAGCATCCTTGTATCGCTAACCATCTCGCTGAGACGAGCCAGCTCGCGGTCAACTGATTGAAGCTTGTTATACAACTGGCTATCCTTTTTTGCTTCCTCCAGTAAGACAGGATTGGGTGAAATTGAAACTTCACGGGTAGCATATTCGAGCGCCTTGTTTGTAAATGGGATGCGTCCGTCGTCGAGCATCGCAGTCGTTTTCTTTTCGGCAGCAGAGAGTTTCACCAAAAACGGAAGTTTCAGGCGAATGGTGTCGATTGACTGAAGAACCAAATCGAGATCTTCATCGGTAACTAAAACACTAAGTTGATTGGCCATAAAAATTAATTTTAAGTTTCGAAATTGATTAAATATAAAAAAACATAAGGCTGAGTTATGTAGATTTTCTAAATAATAAGGGTGGTAAGGCCGAAAACAATCAGTTTATCGCTATAATTCCCAATCGATTCAAAACTTAACTAATTTAACACTTATAATTATACAAAACATTAAAATGAACAAAAAAAAATATAAATAAATAACAATTTATTCCAGCTCAGTGTGCAAGGGATTTCTTCCTATTATTTAAGAAGATAATCCAATCGCAACCAAACAACAGCCAATTGATTGTTTATGCCGATGTAGATCCGATGTGATTGATGTTTTTCTTAAAAAGTATATTTCACGGTAAAGGCAAAATCAAAAGGCTGTATCTGGAAGAAGTTCCTCCCGAACAGGTTAAAATATGGTTTTGCTTCAACACCTACCACAAGCGGAATTTGCGGAATGGTGTATTCAAGACCTGCCAATGCGTCGAGTCCGGCAATGACGCCGGTTCTGCGTTCCGGGTACAAATATTTATACGGATAGACAACGTCATAATGGTAAATGTTCCAGGTTTCGAAACCAGCATGGGCGCCAAAACCGTAAACCAACGAAATAGGTTCACCAATATCGAAAACATCAGGAATATGGAATTCTTTCAGGCCGGTAAGTTGCAGCCCTCTTTTGCGGGTTGAAAGCAATACTTTATACGAACTCAGGTCGCCCGAAAAAACACGGTATTCAAAGCCAGATGAAATTCCGCCACGGATACCAATGGCTTTTTGCGGGCCTTGTGAAAAACCCGAAAGGGTCAGCAGGAACAGGATAATCAGAGAATAAACTTTTTTCATATTCCTTAATTTTTATCAACCACTTCGCCCGAACCCGAAATGCTTGTGTGAATAACCGGATGATTGATATAGAATACCCTTCCGCTTCCAGAAATACGGGCATCGATGGTGTGACTTACATTTACAAACACATCGCCCGATCCTGAAATTACTGCTTTGCAATCGCGGTGCGGAAAGTCGTAAGCTTTTATCTTGCCCGAACCACTGATGACGAATTCGGTTTCGGTTGCCTCTCCTTCGAGAAAAACAGTACCTGAACCCGAAACGCTGGCCTTCATATTATCGGTACTTATTTCGGTATCAATATCGCCCGATCCTGAAATTGCAATTTTGAAATCGTCACTCATAAAGCTGCCGGTTTTCATGATTCCCGATCCGCTTAATGCAAGTCCATTCAAAACCGGCGTAGTAATATACACCTCTATCGGATAATTCAGGCGAAGTGAATGTACACCGCGGGTTCTGATTTTGAGTGTTTTACCAACCACATCGGTTTCGATGTACGACAGCAGGTTCGATTCTGCACTTACTTCAACCGAATAGCTGCTACCCGGAACAATGGTTACGTCAAAATCGCCACTCGAAGCTATCTCCTCGAAACCGGAGGCTCCGCGGGATTCTGTTCGAAGGTTTCCGTTGCCTTCCAGAAATAGTTCATCAACGCAGGAACTTGTTCCGAAGAGAAGGCCAAAAAGCGAAAGTACCAGTGATAATTTAATTGTGTTCATGACTTTGAGAATTTGATGTTTCTAAATTGTTTCTGTTTTCTGATTTTTATAGACATCATTTTTTCGAAGTGGTTGCAAATCCGGAGAAAAAAAATGGCTTTTTTTCTGGAACAAAGAAAGATTTTCAATCATTACAGTTTACTATTTGTATTCAAATCACATTTATAATTAGATTTACGCAATGAAGAATTTCAATTTTATGCAAACAAAAAAATGGAATGATACTATTAAGCATTTTTGAAACAACACTTCCACTTACAAATCCGGTATTAAAATTCCTGGTAATTCTGGTCATTATATTGTTTGCACCAATTCTTCTGAACAAAATCAGGATCCCACAAATACTTGGGCTTATTATAGCCGGTGCTATTATCGGGCCGAATGGTATTAATTTGCTTTTGCGCGACAGTGGTATTATCCTGTCAGGTACGGCAGGATTGCTTTACATCATGTTCCTTGCCGGATTGGAAATTGATTTGGCTGAATTCAAAAAGAACAGTTCAAAGAGTCTGATCTTCGGAATGTTTACCTTTCTGATTCCAATGACAATGGGCATACTGACAGGACTTTATGTGTTGGATTTTTCTATGATGACATCAGTATTACTGGCGAGTATGTTTGCATCACATACATTGATTGCCTATCCAATTTTAAGTAAGTTGGGTGTAACAAAAAACAGGGCGGTAAATATTGCGGTTGGCGGAACATTGATTACTGACACGCTTGCACTTTTAGTTCTTGCAGTTATTGTTGGAATGACAACCGGCGAGGTAAATTCGCAATTCTGGACCAAAC
This sequence comes from Bacteroidota bacterium, assembly GCA_030691295.1. GTDB lineage: Bacteria > Bacteroidota > Bacteroidia > Bacteroidales > Prolixibacteraceae > Aquipluma. The sequence continues at coordinate 420 of JAUYEQ010000408.1, read as the reverse complement.
TTACAATTTCAATTATTCTGTTTGGTTTGACTGTCATGATTCTTTTCCCAATTATTGGCCGTTGGTTTTTAAAACGTTACGACGACAATGTTTCTCAATATATTTTTGTTCTTGCAATGGTTTTCCTGGGAGCTGTTCTTGCTGAAGTTGCAGGTATTGAGGCCATTATTGGTGCATTCCTTTCAGGATTGGCATTGAATCGTTTAATTCCGGCCACTTCGCCATTAATGAACAGGATTGAATTCGTCGGCAATGCCATTTTCATTCCTTTTTTCCTGATCGGGATTGGAATGCTTGTCGATTACAGGGCTTTTTTCCTGGACTTTGAAACCATAAAAGTTGCAGCAGTTATGACAGTGGTTGCAACTTCAGCAAAATTTATAGCTGCCTGGCTGACTCAAAAATCGTTTAAATTCACAG
>JAUYEQ010000407.1 GCA_030691295.1 Bacteroidota bacterium | reverse complement strand
CTGTTTACTGATCAGGTTACCGATTTGGTTTATCCTGAACTGTACAACGATACCAGGGAAGTATTGCTTACCCTGGTGTTTAAGGAGAAAGCCATTGCTACAAGCGACGGGCGCTGGTTCAATATACGAATGATGCCTTACCGAACCACAGAAGATAAAATCGACGGTTTGGTAATCACCTTCATCGACATTACAAAATCGAAGCGGTTGGAAAACGCTCTGCTCGAAAATGAAAAGATGCTTCGTTCATTCATTCAGGCTGTCCCGGGCGTCATCATAGGTTTGTCGCACGAAGGAAATGTGATTGAATTTAATACCGAAGCAGAGAAACTCTTTGGCCGCAAAAGAAAAGACGTGATTGGCAAAAGCTATGTAGATTTGTTTATCGTCGAATCGTCGCGAAGGAAAGTGGAAACAGAGTTGAATAATTTGCTTACCGGCGCTTTGCCAAACCGATATGTGAACCTTGTAAAAACCATAGGTTGCGATGAATTGAAAATTGAATGGTCGGCGCATAAATTTTTGGGTGCGGAAGGATTGTTAATTGGAATTATTGCAGTTGGGGAGAAGATAACAAAACCGAAAAGATGAGGAAGAAGACCGGAAAGGGGAGACCGGAGAAAGGGCGATGAGGCGAGGGGGCGATGTGTAAAGCGTCATTGCGACACCGACGAAGGAGGGGGAAGCAATCCCATGATTGAAACGACGGGGAGATTTAAGATAAATATTGCACAATATAACCATTTCGGAAAAGCATTGAGAAGTATGGAAAAAGGGAAGTATCAATCGCCCGAAGTTGATTTGTCCGGGCGGAAAACCGAAGAAGAATTGCAAAGGAATCATGGTGTGAAAACGACATCAGGAGATGCCGTCGCAGAAGATAATCTAAATCGACCTGAAACACAGAATCTCCTCTATGAATTGGAACTTCTGCGTTCGGAGCTGAAAATGAAGAGCGAGGAGCTTCTTATCCTCAAGGCGAGATGCCTTGATCTGGAAAAGAAAAACCTCTATCCTGAGGTCGAAAGTAAGGCTAACAAACATGAAGAAGAATTTATGAAAATGGACGAAGAAAAATTCAGGCGTCTCATCGAAAATTCATTTGACATGTTTGTCCTCATTGATTCGCATGGAATTCAGCATTTTGTAAGCGATTCGTGCGAAAAAATTCTAGGCTTTCGCCCCGACGAATTGATAAATATACCTGTAATTGAGCGAATGATCCACCCCGACGACCGGGAGAAAATAATAGAAACGTTTCAAAATGCTGCACTCATTGGATATGGCCGGGCACAATACAGGCATAGGCATAAAAATGGCGGATGGGTTTATCTCGAAGCATACGGTACAAATCAAATAAACAATCCGGGTATTAATTCAATAGTGCTCAATGTTCGTGATATTACTGAACGGAAACTAGCGGAGGAGGAGCTGAAGGAAAGGGAAGAAATATTCAGGCTTTTCCTGGAAAACAGTCCGATCTATATTTTCTTCAAAGATGAAAATATCCGCTCATTGCGCCTTAGCCGCAATTATGAAAATTTGATCGGTAAATCCATGAATGAACTAATCGGTAAAACCATGGATGAACTTTTCCCTTCAGATTTGGCGAAAAGTATGGTTGAAAACGATCTCGATATTCTGAAAAACGGAGTAAAAATTGAAATTGAAGAAGAATTTAATGGACATTACTATTCAACCATCAAATTTCCAATTCAGATTGAAGGAAAACCCACATACCTTGCGGGTTTTACAATCGATATCACCGAACGTAAACATGCAGAAATGGCGTTGCGCGACAGCGAAGCCCGTTTACGCGAACTAAATGCCACCAAAGACAAGTTTTTCTCCATCATTGCACACGACCTTAAAAATCCTTTTAACTCAATTGTCGGATTCAGTGATTTGCTGACCAGAAAAATTCAGGAACGGGATTATGAGGGTATAGCAGGTTATAGCCGGATGATCGGGAATTCATCGCAGCGAGCAATGGATTTGTTGACCAACTTATTAAAATGGGCTTGCATACAAACCGGCAGGATTGATTTTATTCCTGAATGTATTGATATGGTTGAGCTTACAAGTGATGTAATAAAACTATTAAGCATTTTAGCCCGGCAAAAATCAATAGCTATTACTACCCACTTTCCTCCCCTGGTTTTTGTTATGGCCGATAAAGAGATGATCAGTACGGTTTTGCGGAACCTGATTTCGAATGCTGTAAAATTCACTAATCCCGGAGGTGAAATTGTAATTTCGGCCAAACCAAAACAGAAGGAATGGGTGATAACCATCGCAGATAACGGTGTTGGAATAAAAAAAGAGGCCATAAATAAGTTGTTCCGGATTGACCAAAGTTACTCTACAATGGGCACCCAAAATGAAAAGGGAACAGGCCTCGGATTGTTGCTATGTAAAGAATTCATTGAAAAACACAATGGCAGAATTTGGATCGAAAGTGAAGAGGGCCAAGGAAGTAAGTTTCATTTTAGTGTTCCGAAAGGGTAAAAAATTGTGTCTGCCTGATTCTGGCTAATCTGCAAGAATTTACTTCCAAAACCGTAACGTGAGTTTCATTTTTTCGTAGTAAAAAAAACAACATAACGACGAAAAAGTAAAAAGATGGATTCACCAGAAATCATGCCCAACGATGTCTATCAGAGTGGGACATCTCTTCGGCAAAAAGCTGAAGCGCAATTAGAGGTGAAGAATTCTGAAACAAAAACACATCAGGGTTTTACCACCGTTAAGCTCTCGAATGTCAAAGAAAGTGAAACTGACCCGATGAGACTTCTCCACGAACTCGAAGTCCACCGGATTGAGCTTGAAATGCAGAATGAAGAACTGAAGCTGGCAGTTGATAAAGCAGCCACTGCAACTGCACTTTATGACTTTGCCCCAGCCGGATATTTTACCCTCAACCGCGATGGCTTGATCTGTCAGTTAAATCTTAGTGGCGCCAAACTGCTTGGCAAAGAACGTTCAGGATTAATAGACAGTCATTTCATCCAATTCATTGAGCCTGAATCACTGCCGGTTTTTAACGATTTTTTTCTTAAAATATTTCAAACCAATACCAGACAAGTATGCGAGTTGTGGTTAGTCCTTCAGGAAAATCCCTCGTTTTTTATACACCTTGAAGGAATTATTTCTGAAGA
>JAUYEQ010000404.1 GCA_030691295.1 Bacteroidota bacterium | reverse complement strand
TTTTGAGATATTAGCGAAGATAAGTACCCGAAAATAGGCCTATCCTGAAGCAAACCACAAAAATTCAATTAAAAACACTACATCGACTACATCAAGTGAACCCAGAAGGGAAACTGAATTTGTTGTTCGCTCAATTTAGGTCTTAATAAAATGCAATAGAAGTTTGGCGTGATTTTATCGACGGATGGGGGGATTTTGAGCCGGATTAAATTATACCGGCAACTACAAATTCAAAAGAAATTTATACAACTCAAAGTTCTCATGATCAAAACAAACAAAAAAAACCGTTTTGATTTGCTCATTTTCTGATAAAAATTCATTGACCGCTTTAACAGCAATTTCTGCAGCTTTTTCCTTTGGGAATCCATAAATTCCAGTGCTGATATTCGGGAAAGCAATGGTTTCGATCCCGTTTTCAATGGCTAATTTCAGTGAATTCAGATAGGCATTTTCGAGGAGTTTCGGTTCGTTGTTATTTCCGCCATGCCAAACCGGTCCTACCGTGTGAATAACATATTTCGCCGGAAGATTTCCTCCTGAAGTGATCACTGCCTTGCCCGTTTCGCATCGACCCTGCTGGACAACAATTTCGCGGCATTCATCTAAAATCACCGGCCCACCAGCGCGATGAATCGCGCCATCAACACCTCCGCCGCCCATTAGCGACGAGTTGGCCGCGTTTACAATGGCATCCACTTCGAGTTTTGTGATGTCGCCCTGAATTATTTGAATACGGTTTTTCATTTTAAGATCAGATTAGTTCTCCAAAAATACGAAAGGCTACCTGAATTCAGATAGCCTTTCGTTAATTTATTTGTTTCTTGTTTACTGTTTTGCCAGTTTCAATCCCTCAGTAGTTGTATAGTATTTGACAATCATATTTGGAACTTCCCATTCGGGTAATTTGCCATCTTTCAGATATTGCAAATAAAATTTGGTTACCTGTCCAAAGTGCGCTTCGTGGCCAACACTGTATTGGGCAGGAATTTCTACTGTCCAGAGTTTATCGCCCAGTTTATTCAACTTAAGTCCTGCAAAATTAGCGGCGATATCCTGCTCAACCGCTTTTTTCAAGCTAGCTTCGAAGGCCGTCAAATCGCTGGCAGCAGTAACCTCAATGTAAACGGTTGGCTTGTATCCTTCTTCTTTGCCTTGCCTGATCATCACATTGCAAATATTGCCGCGCATAATACTGTAATGGGTGTCACCAGTACCTGCCGGAGCTTCAAAGTTCCAGATGACAGATACTTTGGCGACTTTTCCTTTTAGTTTGTATACAATCTCGCCGTTCGAATAAACTTTCAGATTACCATCTGTCACATCTTTTTTCAGGAATTTGGGGAATTCTTTCAGCGATGTTACATTTTCGAACTGAGCGGGAGTCAGGTCAGTGGTCCAGCGCTTTGCTGAAATCATCTCAACATCTGTTTTGTTCAGAATTAATTCAGGAAAAGCACCCCATTGAACAAGGTCAACCAAGTGAGTCGTAACATCCACAATCCCTTCGCCCTGCTGTTCTGTATCGAAGAACCATGCAGAACGTTTCAGTGGGCTTCCTGCAACCATTTTTGAGAAGTGATGAACACTTTCCTTGGTTACGGCAGGCTGTTCGGGAGTTCCGTCAACCAAACCTCCAAAAACCTCCACATTATTTGCCAGGTCACGCTGAACGATGGAAGTGATTTCGTGACGCTCGGTCATGATGTCGTACAATAAAACTCCTTTTTCTTCAGCAGTTTTGAAAGCCTGTTCCAGAATTGGGAAAGCTTCAGGAGTTATTACCATTGGTTTATCAGCAAAAACGTTCAGACCAGCATCAATTGCTTTCTGAATGTATTCGGTTTTCTTGGCATTGTTTCCGGCAACCATCATCACGTTTCCGGGTTTTTCGGCCAGCATTTTTTCGAGGTAATCGTTACCAGTATATACTTTTTCGATCCATGCCGTTGGACTTTCGGTGCGTGTGTTAAATCCTTCGATGCGGGCCAGATGCTGGGTTAAGTCGTCACCTTCAGGAGCATACACGAAAACAGTCGGATCGATCTGTTCGTACATTGTTTTTTGGATGAGTGCAGCATGAAAATGACCGGGATCGAGGGTCATCAGCTTTACTTCGCCGGCAGCACCGGTAAATTTGGCGGTTTCTTTTTCGGCAGTTTTCGGTCCGCCACCTGCACACGACGATAAGATTATTGCTAGAGCAATCACGGTTATTGAATTTTTGTTCATGGGTTGAAAATTTGGGTTATCTTGAATTATCATTGGCAAAATTAAAACTTTCTTTATAAGAAAACAGCGGATGCGAGAAAACCCACATCCTGAAACTTCTGTTACCGGAGACCTGCAACCAATTCCTTTAATATCAGCGTCATATTTGGTTCAGCTTTCATGGCTACTTCCTGAACTTCTTCGTGCGATATTTCAACGATTTGGCCGGGAACGCCGCTGTCGGTCACAATCGAAATGCCGAACACGGTCATGTCAGCGTGGCGGGCAACAATCACTTCTGGAACAGTTGACATACCAACAATGTCGGCGCCCAAATGGCGAAACATCAGGTATTCGGCAGGTGTTTCAAAAGTTGGACCCGATACGCCCACGTAAACGCCTTCGCGCACAGTGATACCGTTCTTTAAAGCAATTGCCTTCGCTTTGTTGCGCAAATGCTGGTCATACGATTGGCTCATGTCTGGGAAGCGGGTTCCGAGTTCATTGATGTTTTTCCCCCGAAGCGGATGTTCGGGAAAGAAATTAATGTGGTCGGAAATGATTACCACATCGCCAACTTTGTATTCAGGGTTTAATCCTCCGGAAGCATTCGAAACAAAGAGCGTATTGATGCCCATCATTTTCATTACACGAACGGGAAAAGTCACTTCCTGCATCGAATAACCTTCGTAATAATGAAACCTGCCTTGCATGGCCAGCACGGTTTTGCCACCAAGTTTACCGATGATCAGTTTTCCTGAATGTCCTTCGACAGTAGAAACCGGAAAATTGGGGATTTCGCCGTATGGAATTGTCAGTTCTACTTCGATCTCGTTTACCAGTCCGCCAAGCCCTGAACCCAGAATGATTCCGGCATCAATTGACCTTTTTACTTTTTCGTTTATGAAGGTCGCGGTTGCTTTTATTTTCTCTAACATAGGTTACAATTTTTTCGTCAAAGTTTTTTCCTTCGCTGTGGAGGAACCTAATTTTCAACGGTATATAAAATAAATTTGCTTTCAGTGATGGAGATAAATCCATGTCTTTCAATCGCATGGAATCTTTTTCAGTAGTAACAATGATTTTATTTTCGGCTTCAATTCCGGCAAATTTTTGTTCAATCTGCTGAATATTGGAAGCATTAAAATTATGGTGATCGGCGAATTTCATGTTGGTAATATTTTCTGAAAAATTGCTCAGGTATTTTTGCAAATGTTCAGGGTTAGCAATACCGGTAATGAGCAATACGCTAAATTTATCAGAAGCAAGTTTGGGAGTTGGGATAGCATCTTCAGGAAAAACCGGAGTGAGCGGCTCATAAACCATGGTCGTAAAAAACAGGTTTTGATAGGGCCGCAAATTCACGTCTTTCATGATAATGCGTCGTGTAATGGGCGTAATTTCCTGCGGACATTTGGTGTAAATAATTACGTTGGCGCGCCTCATCTGCCATTTCGATTCGCGCAAACGGCCAACTGGCATTAGCTGATCCTTGTCAATCGGGCGATTGAAGTCGATCAGCAAAATATTGATTCCGGCGCTCACGCTGCGGTGCTGAAAGGCGTCGTCGAGCAAAATAATATCGGGTAACCTTGCGGCTTCCTGTTTCTGAATTTTTTCAATGGCATGAACCCTGCTCTCATCAACGACAACCTGAATATCGCTGAATTTTGTTTTAATCTGAAGTGGTTCGTCCCCAACTTTCGAAGCCAGTGAGTCAACTTCAACTTCCTGATAACCTTTGGTTTTGCGCTTGTATCCACGGCTGATGGTAGTAACCTGGAATTGTTTCTGAAGTAGTTCAACCAGATATTCAGTATGAGGGGTTTTTCCGGTTCCACCAACAGTAATATTCCCGATTGAAATAACAGGGATTTCAAATTCGGTTGATTTAAATAATTTGTAATCGTACATGAAATTCCGCATCGAAACAACCAGTCCGTAAACAGCAGAAAGAGGATATAAAAGTAATTTGAACATCTTTGGTATTTCAGAATAAATCCTGCCACGAAAGTAGGAAAATTTGAGGAGCTAACCGAATTGTTTTCAAATCCTCTAACCGAAACGGACAGACAAGATATTGGGAACTCTAATTTTATAAGGGTAAATGGTGTTAATATCTCTGGATATATTCTATTTCAGCTGAAGCCAGAAATCTGAACGATCTGTTGTCTACGCCATAAATAATGTTGCGAATTATTTCCAATGCGAATCAACTTCAATCATAATAGCTGTGGGAGTTTTTAGTCGGAGTGCGACTTTGAGTCGCGCCCCGACTAAAAAACACAGCAATAGTTTGGTATTATGTAGCAGAAACATTATTTTTGAGCTACATAACTTTTGATAGAACATTTTGCCTTATGAACTTTGTAAACAGAACTGAAGAACAAGCCCGGATTCAAAAAATTATTTCAGGAGAAAAACCCGGGTTTATAGTTGTTTACGGGCGAAGAAGATGTGGTAAGTCAACTTTGCTCAAGCGTGTTTTAAGCGATACAGATATCTACTTTATGGCTGATCAAACCGAAAGTACGCAACAAATTACCTTGCTGGCTCAAACAATAGCTACACAAGTACAGGGTTTCGATTTAGTGAAATATCCGAGTTGGGAAGCTTTGTTTACCACATTAAATCAGCGTATTACCGAACGATTAAGCTTATGCCTGGACGAATTTCCGTATATGGTAAAAAGTTCGCCGGGCTTGCCTTCGATCATTCAGAAATTAATAGACAGGGGCGATAACCGGTTTCATTTGATCGTATGCGGGTCGTCGCAGCAATTGATGAATGGTTTAATTATCGACAGTACAGCTCCGCTATACGGACGTGCAGATTTGATTCTGAAGGTCAAACCGATGAAACTTGCCTACCTTCATGAAGTATTGCAGTGTACTGCACCAGAAGCAGTTACCGAATTCTCTGTCTGGGGTGGAGTGCCACGATACTGGGAATTACGCCAGCAGGAAACATCGTTGACCGCTGCTTTGAAAACACATCTTTTTTCATCGTTTGGTACACTAATCGAAGAGCCATTGCGCTTATTTGTTGACGATATGCGAGATACGGCACAGTCGTACACCATTCTTTCGCTCATTGGCAATGGCGTGCACCGTATGTCGGAAATTGCTGCGCGTTTAGAAAAACCAGCCACGAGCCTCGCCGGTCCTTTAGACCGATTGATTCAATTGGGATACATTGATCGCGAGTTGCCGTTTGGCGAAAGTACACGAAACACAAAGAAAAGCTATTACCGCATTTCTGATCCATTTTTAAATTTCTACTTTACCTATATCATCCCAAATCGTTCTTTAATTGAGTTAGACAAAGGCGATGCGGTATTGCTGCGTTTGACCGAGAGTTTTTCGGTTTATACATCATTCTGGTGGGAGAAACTTTGTCGACAAGCTGTTTCCGGCACCCTGGTTGAAGGTCATACATTTGGGTACGCCCGGAGTTGGTGGGGCAATGTGTCGAGAGATGAACGTATTGAAATTGATGTTGTTGCCGAATCTACCGACGGGAAAGTGTTGCTGGTAGGCGAATGTAAATGGACTGAAAGCGAAAATGCTGCACGACTCATCAGCGAATTAGAAGAAAAAGCGAATAAACTTCCGTTTGTCCAAGGTAAAACGATAATTCCTTGCCTTTTCTTAAAAACAAAACCGGTTGACAATATTCGTCAAAAAATATTTTCCCCTGACAACATTGTACAAATGCTAAAATAGTGTAGAAATATTGTAATCAAAAAAAAATTAAAGCAGATTCAACGCATTCTTCAGGTAGGCGTTCACCAACAGGTAGCTTTTGCGGCGATTTGAAACGCGGAACCTTTTTTTCAGAATTTCTTCCGGACGGGCTTTTTTGATTTCTTTCAGCAAGTGCAAATAATAGCTGTAAGCCAGGTAAACACCCAATCGTACCTGTTTTTTCAGTTGGCGGATGCCTTCCATCGATTCCTGAAAATCCTTTTCGATCTCATCTTCCAACTGTTTTTTTGTTTCGTTGGTGAAATGATTAAAGTCGATGTCTTTGAAATAGATACGACCTTTTTCGGCATAATCGTCGCGGGCGTCGCGCAGAAAATTTACCTTCTGGAAAGCTTCGCCAAGTTTTCGGGCGGGCCTAACCAGTTGGTCGTATTTTTCGGGCTCGTTGTAATAAAAAACGCGCAGGCACATCAGGCCAACGACTTCAGCCGATCCATAAATGTAAGTTTTCAGTAATTCGGGCGAATAAACCTCGTGCGAAAGGTCCATCTCCATGCTAAGTAAAAATGCTTCAATAAGTTCGCGGTCGATATTGTATTTGCGAACAGCCATCTGGAAACTGTCGATAATGGGGTTGATGCTGAATCCGCGGTCGATGGCCTTGAATGTTTCTTGCCTGAATTCATCGAAAATTGTACGCTGATCCTGATCAAAAAAGGTATCCACAATTTCGTCGGCATAGCGCACAAAGCCATAAATACTGTAAATTCCTTCACGGTATTTTGGGCTAAGTACACGCACACCCAGCGAAAACGAAGTGCTGTAATTGCGGGTAGTTATCCTGCTGCAATCAAGGTTATTTTTACGATATAAATCCATTGTCTTTCTGTATTCGTTCGGTTACCAATCGCGAACTGATGACCACCATTGGCAGCCCTGTACCGGGAACGGTAGAAGCGCCAACATAGTATAAATTTTCGAATTTTTCATCCTTGTTTTTTGGTCTGAAGCCGCCCACCTGGTTCAGGTCGTGTGCCAACCCGAGGCCGCTGCCTTTGTACAAACCAAACATTTCCTCCCAGTGTTCAGGATTTAAAACAATCTTCGTTTCAGTATGTTTGTGAAAATCGAAACCAGTCCGCTCGCTCATGTCCTGAATAATTGCATCGGCAATTTCAACGTCGTCGCTCCAGTCGGCTTTAAACCGCAGATCGGGCACAGGGCACAAAATAAATACACTTTCTTTCCCCGGTGGCGCATATTCCGGATTGTGCATCGACTGTATGTTCACGTAATAATACGGTTTGTCGAGCTTAATCTTGTTCTTGAAAATTTTTCCGGCGTATTCCTTGAAATTTCTGCGCAGGAAATAATTGTGGTGGTACATATTTGGAATCTTCGCATCCAGACCAAGGTAAATGGTCAGAGGAGCCAGTGTCCATTTTTTTGCTGCCAGTTTTTTTTCTGAAAACGCGGTTCTTTTCAGAATGACTCCCCGAAACCAGGCGGCATCGGCATTCACCACAAACTGGTCGGCTTTCCAAATTTTTCCTGAAGCGTCGGTAAACGAACTGATTTTTCCGTTTTCTTCTGCGAAGCCGGTAATTTCGGTATTGTAATGAATTTTCACTCTCCGTTTTTCCAACTCCTGAAGCAGACCTTCCACGATTTTATACATTCCACCTTTAACATTGTAATAACCGTCGTGAACCAACTCGGTGTAATTCAGTAAAGTATAAACGGCAGGAGTGTCGAAGGGAGTTGAACCGAGGAAAAATCCAACCAGAGAAAAAATCACTTTCACCTCGAAAGATTCAAAATTGCGTTCCATTTCGCGCCACATCGAATAAAACATTTTGGGTGCATGTTTAAACGGAACAGTGGTGAGCTTTAACAGATAACCGGCCAGCGAATCAAAGTTTTGATGAATCACAATACCTTCGGTATCGTGAAACATTTTGCCGGCAGCTTCCAAAAACCGGTGAATTTTCTTTTCAAAATCTGGCTCCAGATGCTGGAATTCGAGTGCCAGTTTTTTCAGGTCTTTGTAAATCAGGTAACTGCGCTGATCGCCTTCAAAATGAACCGAATATAGCGGATCCAACTCAACAAATTCGAATGGCATTTCAATATTGCAATCCTTTATCAATTCCTGAAATTCGTAACTCATGCTGAAAAAGGTTGGTCCCAGATCGAATTTAAATCCATTTTTTTCGAGCAGGTTTAGCCGTCCGCCTGCACGATGGTATTTTTCAACCATCTCCACCTCATATCCCCGGCTCGAAAGCCGCAGTGCAGTTGTCAATCCTCCAAGTCCGGTTCCGATAATCAATACCTTTTTTTGCACTTGTTTAATTTATTTGTTTTATACTTAAACAAATTTAGCTGAAAATGTTTTAGTAAATTACGAAATTATTTTTGTAAACCTTGTTGCTTTGCATAAATTTAATAAATTATGACACGAGCAGTTATTATTGGAGCAGGAATTGGCGGTTTGGCTGCGGCTATTCGATTGGCCCGTCGGGGAATTAGCGTCGAAGTTTACGAGGCGGCTGACAAGGCTGGCGGTAAGATTTCGGAGCGGAATTTTGATGGTTTCCGGTTTGATGCGGGTCCATCGTTACTCACTTTACCTGAAATGGTGCTCGAATTGCTCGATGATGACCTCCGTTTTCCAATTAAAAAACTCGATGTAATCACCAAATACTTTTATCCTGACGGCACAAAATTGTCCGGTTTCGGTAATGTTCCAAAGCTGGCAACAGAAATAAAAGAGAAACTAAAAGTTCCGGAGAGCAAAGTAGTTCGTTATATGCAAAAAGCTGCCGAGGTTTATGACCTGACTGCCGATTTATTTATTTTCGGTTCATTTCACCGGATTAAAAATCTCATCAATCTGAAAGCGCTCAAAACGGTTCTGAATATCAGAAAACTTCAGGCATTCAGCAGTCTGCACGAGTTTAATGAACGCGAACTGGAAGATAAAAAGCTAGTTCAGTTGTTCGACAGGTACGCCACCTATAACGGCAGTGATCCCTACCAAACACCTGCAACATTGAGTGTTATTTCACATCTGGAGCACAATCTGGGCGCTTTTATTCCTGAAGATGGTATGTTCAAAGTGACCGAATCGCTTTTTCAACAGGCAATTCGGCTCGGAGTAGAATTTCATTTCGGAGAACCTGTCCGTAAAGTTGAAACTACTGACGGAAAAGTAACAGCAGTTTGGCTCGATTCAGGTTTTGTTCAGGCAGAAATAGTAGTGAGCGATGTTGATATTCACCGGTTTTATTCCACATTGTTGCCCGATTCGAAAAGGTTGGCAAAACTGAACAAGGAGGAACGTTCGTCGTCGGCCCTGATTTTTTACTGGGGAATGAAAGGACTTTCGCCGGAAATGGACGTTCACAATATCTTTTTCAGTGCCAGTTATGAGGAGGAGTTTGATTATTTATTCAGGAAAAAAGAAGTGTTTGACGACCCGACCGTTTACATTTACATCAGCAGCAAATACAACAAAACTGATGCGCCGGAAGCTTTCGAAAACTGGTTTGTGATGATCAACGCGCCAGCCGATGTTGGGCAAAACTGGAGCGAAATCATTGAACGTTCGCGCATTAAAATTCTGGAAAAGTTGGAGCGAATGATGGGTAAAAAACTTCAGAAAAATGTTGTGACTGAAGAAATTTTGTCGCCCCCGGAGATTTATAAACAAACCGGATCAGTAAACGGTTCTTTGTACGGAAGCAGCTCAAACAGCCGGTATGCTTCGTTTAACCGACACGCCAACTTTAGAAGCGACATTGCCGGATTGTATTTTGTGGGCGGAAGTGTGCATCCGGGCGGCGGAATTCCGCTCTGTTTATCGTCGGCAAAAATTGTGGACGGATTGGTGAAGGAACAGATTCGTAAAAAAGATAGGTTTTAGAATGGAATTCTTGCTATTTTACGTTGATAATTTTAAAAAAACCTCTGAAACCCGCGAAAGGACAGTTCGCTCCTTAACAGGGTGGCTTTCCTTGCAAAAGGACGGCCAAAATCTTAACAGGGCTGCGAAAAGATCAACAGGACTCGTTCCCCGATTAACAGGACAGCGATTTTCTTTAACAGGGTGGCTTCCCAACCTACAGGACGGGTTTCCCAGCCAACAGGATAGCAATAAAATCAGCAGGGCGGGTGGTAACGGGCTTTTTGCGTAACAATCAGCCATTTCCACCAAACTATAAATTCCATTTGGTTAGTCGGATTTTTAAAACTATTGTCCTACGTTTGTAAGGCTTATGGATTATGTGACACAATATGCTATATAACAATACTTTAATAGGTTGATTGAAAATTAGATAATTGGCTTTTATTCGTTTTCTTGATTTTGTTACCAAGATTTGGTAATTTTGGATTAAAATAAAAAAAATGGGAAAAAACACATCGATATCATTGGGTTCACATTTTGAGAATTTTATAAATTCATCAGTGACTTCAGGAAAATATAACTCTGCGAGTGAAGTTGTGCGTTCTGCATTAAGACTTTTAGAATCAGAGGAAAATAAACTGAAGGAATTAAGAAACGCTTTGATTGAGGGTGAAAACAGCCAGATGGTTGAAAACTTTGATTCAGACCAACATCTAGCAGACTTACATCAGAGATACCTATGAATAATAAATTTCGGATAAGCGAAAAAGCTATTTTCGATTTAGAAAAAATCTGGCTCTACACTTTAAACAAATGGTCAAGAGAGCAGGCAGATAGATATCATAACCTCATCATTAACGAAATTCAATTCATCGTGGACAACTATGAATCATCTAGAAAAATGGATTATGTCAGAACCGGATATAGAATGTCAAAAGTTAAATCTCACCTAATTTTTTTTAGGAAGACGGAAGACAACATTATAGAAATCATCAGGATTTTGCATCAAAATATGGATATTGAAAATCGTCTTAAGAATGATGATTAGTAAAAAACTACGCACAATGCGACACAGCAAATAATTGGCGGTTTCGTGCGTACATCAAAGTCCGCAGCCAGCAACAACCCTTGCGTGGCTTGATAGTGACGAATCCCGCAATCGACTCTATTCTTATACTCAACCGATACGTGAAAGCACGAAGAAGCACAGTGCAATGATTAAAGCGTATAATTGGCGCATGATATGCAACGATTAATTTTTAAATGCGACGAATAACATCTATATTCGTCGTAAAATATGCGACAAATGAAAGCTTTTATACATCAACAAGAAGATTGGCCAAATTTTAAGTGGGACAGTGACAAAATTGTTAGCTTATTGAGTGAAGCTAGAAATTTGCAAGGAAGACTCATTGGGAAAATGGAGTCTTTGGGATTCGACCTGAGAAATGAAGCATTACTTGATACATTGACAATGGATGTATTAAAGTCTTCAGAAATTGAAGGTGAATTCTTAAATCCCGACCAGGTACGCTCATCAATTGCAAGAAAATTGGGAATGGAAATTTCTGGTTCTGTTGAATCTGACAGAGATGTTGATGGTGTGGTTGAAATGATGCTTGATGCTACACAAAATTGCTTTAAGCCACTAACCCCAGATCGACTTTTTGATTGGCATGCAGCACTATTTCCAACTGCCCGAAGTGGAATGTACAAAATAACAGTAGCTGATTGGAGAAAGGATTCAACTGGACCAATGCAAGTTGTATCAGGTGCTATGGGAAAAGAAAAGGTGCATTTCCAAGCACCGGATTCTTCATTGGTTGAAGAGGAGATGAAGCTTTTTTTGGATTGGTTCAATAACAATGTTAAAACGGATTTAGTATTAAAAGCAGCGGTAGCTCATTTATGGTTTGTTACCATACATCCTTTTGAAGATGGTAATGGAAGGATAACTAGGGCTCTAACTGATATGCTTCTGGCACAATCAGATAAAAGTAATCAGCGTTTTTACAGTATGTCGGCTCAAATACGAATAGAAAGAAAGGAATACTATGAAATGTTGGAAAAAACACAAAAAGGAAATCTTGATATAACCGAATGGATTCAATGGTTTTTAAACTGTTTGATAAATTCCTTAAGATCAACAGACTCCATGTTAGTCAGAGTTTTATTTAAAGCTGACTTTTGGACAAAGCATTCTAAAATATTGATCAATGAGAGGCAAAATAAACTGTTGAATAAGTTGTTAGATGGATTTGATGGAAAACTGACTTCATCTAAATGGGCAAAGATTGCAAAATGTTCAAAAGATACAGCGATACGTGATATCAATGATTTGATAGACAAAGATATTCTGCAAAAGGAATCTGCAGGAGGACGAAGTACAAATTATGAATTATCGAAATGATGGTTAAAATTTTAGTAATTATTTGGTATCTGGTTGGCATTGCCGGATTTATGATTCAACCCTTGCGGCCACTTTTTCAACTGCTCACTCCTTGGGGGATGGTCGCTGCGGTAATACTCCTGATGTACTTTCATGAACCAAAGAACACCAGGAGTTGGCTTGCATTTGCGGGTATCGCGTTGGTCGGCTTTTTCGCCGAACTCATTGGTGTAAATACGCAGGTTATTTTTGGCAATTATATTTACGGCGAAGTTCTTGGGTTCAAGCTTTGGAACACACCTTTGACCATCGGAATCAATTGGCTGGTGCTGGTTTATTGTATTTCGTCGCTTGCAAAAACTGTTCGCGACAAGTGGTATTTCCCGTTAATTGGCGCTTCGGCAATGGTTGCGTTCGACTGGCTGATGGAACCGGTCGCCATTGCTACCGGTATGTGGAGCTGGCCCGACGGTTCTATCCCATTAAAAAATTACATGGATTGGTTCCTGATTTCAGGTTTCTTATTTTTGATGATCCGAATCCTGAAGATTGAAATAAACAACCGTATTGCCGGAATTTTGTTATTAATGCAGGTCGTTTTCTTTCTGGCATTAAACCTTTTAATACGAACACCGCTATGGGACTTTTAATCGCATTAACCGTTATTTTTGCCTGGCTGGGTCATTTAGTCTGGTTGCTGGTTTTTGCCGAAGTATCGTTTACTTCGCCGATGTTGCTTGTTCATATTGCGGTGCAAACCTATTTATATACCGGACTTTTTATCACCGCTCACGATGCCATGCATGGACTGGTTTCGCCCAACCGAGCAATAAACAATGGGGTAGGGCATGTGGCAACCCGTTTTTTTGCGGCGCTTTCGTATTCGCGGCTGCTCGAAAAACACAAGTTACACCATCAGTTTCCGGGCGAAGCAGGCGATCCCGATTATTGCACCACATCGCAAAACTTCTGGCGCTGGTGGTTTTCATTCCTGAAAAATTACGTGAGTTTTTGGCAGTTTGTCATTTTTGCGATTGTTTTCAACATCCTTCAAATTTGGGTCGATCAATGGAACCTGATTTTTTTCTGGATTCTTCCATCTGTATTGGCAACCTTCCAGTTGTTTTATTTCGGAACTTACCGGCCTCACCGTTTGCCCCACACCGAAGCAATGTTGCCTCATAATTCGCGTACTCAAAAAGGGCCGCATTGGTGGGCGATGCTTTCTTGCTATTTCTTCGGATATCATTTCGAGCACCACGAATCGCCCCGCACTCCCTGGTGGAAATTGTACCAAATGAAAAATCAAAAAGGATGATTAAAGCAAACTATGACCCGATGTCGTTGTGGTTTTTCAGTTCCTGGTTCAGGGTGCTGCAAAAAATACATTTCCGCAAAATCAGTGTAATTACCGGGGCTGTTTTTCCTGAAGACCAGTCGGTGCTTCTGCTGCAGAATCATTTCAGTTATTACGACGGATATTGGTCGATGT